>PWMM01000029.1 GCA_003558195.1 Syntrophomonadaceae bacterium | reverse complement strand
GCCTTTTTAGCCACCTTGCTACCCCTCTCACTTTCATTAAGTGCATTAGCCTGCTTAATGAACTTAATTACGGGTTCAAGATACTCAGCAGCTTTTTTACCATCTATAGCCATTTTGAATTCTCTCCTCAAAAGTTAATTACTTGCTCTTTTTATTATTTTTAGACTTCACATTTTTAGCGGCTTTCTCGTAGCGACCTATAAACTCTCTAGCCGCTTTAGCCACTTCCTCTAAATCCTCAGTCACAGAATCCTCTTCAGAAGTTTCTTCTGCATCTTCTTCAGTATCATCTAAACCAAGAATATCCTCTTCAGTTTCCTCAAGTCCCTCTTCAGAACCACCAAGAACACCTATCGCAGAAAGGAATCCGGCAATCTCTTTTTCCTCTGGAGTTTCTGGAGATTTACCTTCCATAAGCTCCTTAGCAGGGCCAGCAATATCCATAAGAGTAACTACTCCGCCAGTAGAAACTTCCTCAGGAGCACCCTCAGTCATAGCTGCAATCTCTTCAACAAGAGCAGGGTCAACCTCGGCAGCCGCCTCTTCCAGGAGAGCAGGATCTTCCATAGCTCCCATAAGAGCTTGAGCAGCCATAGTAGCTTCCTTATAGCCCATCTCCGCTACATGATTAATAACAGCAGCAACTTTCTTCTGTTTATTATACTTATTCATATTAGCGATAGCAATAGCTACTTTCTCGGCAGCTTCTTTACCAGCAGCTTTCTCTTCTTCTGGAGTAAGCTCATCGTCATCGTCGTCATCATCCTTTTTCTTATCCTTCTTTGATTTAGCCGGGGTCTTACTATCTTCCGGCTCTAACTCTTCAGGGGTAACATCTGGCTTAGGTTCCTTCACGTCTTCTGATTTCATCTCTTCCTGACTCTCCTCTTCATTAGACTGTTTAAACATTTTCTGGAGACTCATAAGAGCTTCTTCCGCTCTTTTACCTAAACCGCTAAACTCTTCTGCTGAAGATTTATCGTTACCCTCCTCTTTCAAATCCTTCTCGGTAGGATGACTTCCACCCGCTTGAGTATCATCAGTACCATACCCATCACCTGCGTCAACCTTATCTTTCTCTCTCTCGGCTTCCATTCCACCCTCATCTTTAGTTGCGGGAGGGTTTTCCTCTACCATACCTTCAGTAGTAGAAAGCTCTTCTCTTTCTTTCTCGCTGAATTCATCCTTTTTCTGTTCCTGATCCTTACCTTCCTGCTTTAACTTCTCATCAGTAGGATGTTCAGCCTTTTTCATATTTTCCAAGCGTTTCTGAACTGACTTAAGATTCGCAACTTTAATCGTCATTTTATTTCTCCTCTTAAAAAATTACAAAGATATTTTAATATCTTTACTATGGTATATTTTACCAAAAATCGAAAACAATGTCAAATCACACATAAATTTACACCCTGTTTCTAACTACCGGCAAAGAGAAATCGGGATCCAATCCTTCTCTCTGCATCCTATATAGAGAGTTTATAACATACTTGCCATACTCCCTAGCTACCTTCTTAAGTTCATCATAAGTCTCTTTACTTTCCTTCTTGATAACACCTTTAATACAATCCTCTGGAACTTCCATTTTAGACACCGTAATTCTCACCTCTGCGTCGGAAGGAAGAACACTCAGGACAGGTTGTATCGCCTCCACTATACCTTTTATCTTTTCATCATCTACCTCCCTATCTGTATCAATTATAGGCTTATCACATATTTCTTCACCATTATCCTTATCAGTAATCTCAGATAAATCCCCAAATATGTTAGGTAAGAAACTCTTAATCTCTTCCGTTATATTACCAATGTCAGGTAAGTCTCCCATAAATGTTTCTATAAAATCTTCAGGAGAAAGTATACCCCCCTTAGATGCCAAACTAGAACATATATCTGAGGGTCCTACACTCTTTATTATCATTACGGAGTTCCCGCCTAAATTAGAAGATATTTCAGGATCTACAGATTTAATCTTCTTACCTATATCGGGTAGTGTTCCACAATCAATCTGTTTCTCTATTTCATTAAGCTTCTTAAGTATTGCTATCTTTGCTTCCTTATCAAAATAATTTACAGATGCAGTTTTACTCTGTCCAAGGTCTATTATCCCAAGTCCATATCCAAGTCTATCAGCATTTACTGTCACAGAAGATAAGTCTTTAAAGGTGGGTGTATCATTAATCATTTGAACATGATGCCCATCGGAGAGTATAGCATTCTTATAAAACTTAATGTGATCGCAATACTCCGAAGGTCTAGAAGCTGTATTAGAACATACTGAACACTTGTCATTTTCTACATCAGTTGCCATACTTATAGTACAATCACCCTCACTTGCAATCTTATCTAGCTCTTTATCCCACTTATCGTTATGAACAAAAGCTACAGTCTCAATCCTATGCATATCGGGATTCCACTCCGACAAAACTATTTCACCAGAGCTCTTCTCGGGATCATCATTCTTATGGTCTTTATAGACTTTACCATGTGTAACGAAGGTAGGGTATCTCTCCATTAGTCCAGAGGATATCTTTATAAGACCTCCATTCCTAGCTATCTTAGTGCATTTAGTCTCAGGCCAAAAATCAGCATTTCTATTAGAGGAATAATATTCTCCGGATCCCATGGGTACCATGTATACCGCGGTATGTCCTTCCATAGGCTCTAGTTGTGCGGCTTTAGATATAAGCACTGATGCTCTCTTCTGAAACCATCCTTTATCCACTCCTTTAGAGGATAGCTTGATTATCTCCATAGGAGCGAATCCAAATGTGTTTTCATTTACTATTGATACTTTTCTTAGCATAACTGTAATTCTCTACTTTATTGGTTTAATAGTTCTTCAACATTATCATGCAGTACCGGTTTCCTGGTCTCTATTAAATCTATCCGTAAGATAAGGATAACCAAAACCACCAGCAATACCTCCAAGAACCCCCCCTATGCCCCCTCGACCACCTAACGCCCTATCAGCGGCAAATCCTAAGACAGATCCTGCACCTGTTGCGGGTAAATTCATCTGGCCAGTTATATTTGATAACCAGTCACCTACAGATGTAGGTGTTATAGCTTCTCTTTCTTCTGGGCTCATCTGTCTGAATGCCTCTACCTGAGTCATAGCCTCTCTTCTAGCGGCTCTTGCATCTTGCTCTTCCGGAGTTATACGGGAATCCCTAATAGTACCATACAATGAAGATCCCACCCACGCTGGGAAAAGACCCTGTATAAGCCCCTTCACCCCTCAACCAGCCACGGCCAAACCCTTAGCTGCAGGCCCCGCCCCAGACGCAGAACCTG
>PWMM01000330.1 GCA_003558195.1 Syntrophomonadaceae bacterium | reverse complement strand
CTATTTGTGCCGGCAGAGGGGGAACCATTGCTGCTGGTTAAAAAAGATCTCGACCGGGCAAAGCAAGAATCTGCCCTGAAAAACATCACCGGAATTGAAAGCAGCCGGGAGCTGAAAGCAGACTTAAAGTCCCATGGTTACAGCTCCTTTGATACCCTTGGTTTTGAGCTTGATGTGTTGCCTGCGGAGCAATATTTGCGATTTCAAAAGCTTTTTCACCCGGCCAGGATCACCAATATTGGCCCGCTCATTCGCAAGTTGCGCATGATTAAATCACCTTATGAAATAGAAATTTTTAAAGACATGACAAAGCATCATCATGAAATATTTTCTTTTATCCGGGAAAATCTTCAAGAAGGCATTCCTGAGTGCGAAATGAACGGAAAAATAACTGGGATATCCCAAAAAAAAGGCCATTCCGGCTTAATGCGCATCAGGGGTTTTAACCAGGATCTGTTTTACGTTCATTTCTTATCAGGTCCGAATACGACGCCAAGCTACTTTGAGGGCTCAGTAGGCGGAAGAGGAGTCAGCCCCGCTTTTGCCCAGGGCTCCAGCACTAAACTTATCGGCAGAAACGAACCGGTGCTGGTAGACTACAGCTTCAGCCTTGATGGCTACATGCTGGATCAAACCAGGATTTTTTGTATCGGAACTCTTCCGGAACACCTGGTTGAAGCCCACAAAACGGCTATTGAGATTATAAGGGCTCTGGAGGAAATGTCAGTACCGGGAGTTAGCTGCAATAAATTATACGAAAGGGCAATGGAGCTGGCCGCTAAAAGTCCTTACCAGAAGCACTTTTTAGGCTATCCTAAACCGGTGAATTTTGTTGGCCACGGTATCGGCATTGAACTTGATGAACTTCCGGTGATAGCATCAGGCTTTAACAACCCACTGCAGGCAGGAATGGTTTTTGCCCTGGAGCCCAAGTTTGTCTTTCCTGACGGGGCCGTAGGGGTTGAAAACACTTATTTATTAACCGAAAAGGGGCTGGAGTCATTAACTGTTTTTGAGGAGGATATAATTTACATTTAATTTAAAATACTGGCTTCGAATAGCTTTTATTACCAGAAATACTGCTTCCCCAATGGCTATGATCAAAGCGATTGTGCCATATTTACGCTTAAATAAAAAGGGCTTAAAATTATAACAGGCAGTTTAACAGCAAAGCCCCTGGTGTTTAAATTTTTCAGGGGCTTTTACTATATATTTATCACAAGCGTGTATCATTCATGCCAGGTCTGGCTTATCTAAAAGCGTTTACGTAAAAACATTAAACCTGCGCCGGTCAACAGTAAACCTGAAACTATGCTGGTAAACGTACCTCCTGTCGGAGGGGTTGGAATAGGTTCGGGCTCAACCGGCTCAGGTTCCGGTTCAGGCTCTGGTTCAAGTTCCGGTTCAGGTTCTGGCTCCGGTTCAGGTTCCTCTTCTTGCTCGGGAAGTCTCTTTTCAGCTTCAATTAACCCTTTAAGCCGGTAACAGAGCTCAAAATCAGTTGCGCCGTATACTTCTGCAGCAAGATCTGCAAGACGACGCGCCTCTTCGATAATTTCCCTGTGTTCTTCAGCTATAAATGCCGGGGCAGGGATGGCGTCCATAGCATCTTTTGCGGCCTGAATTGCCTCAAGCCTCTCAAGCTGCCATTCCACGGCCTTAAGTTTGCTTAGATTGCGAAAATCAGTTTCCGAAGCGCCGTAATCTTCAATGGCAGTATCAACCAGGGCACGTGCCCTGGCAATATCTTTCTCTATTAGCGGGTCCAAAAATCGCAAATTTTCAGCGCTGGGAATGCGACGAATAGCCTGGTTAGCAGCATCAATAGCCGCTTTTTTATCAGCATCGAGGGACGTTTGTTCTAGTTCATCTTCCTCTGATTCAATAGCAAATGCCTCCTGGGCATTAACCGTAAAAACCATTATGCCGACCAACAAAATAATAAAATAAATAAACCCATACCTGGATAGCTTACTCATAATCTTTTCTCCTTTCACCGGTTCACTTTAGCCTACTTTACTTGCTTTATAAACTTTCCAGGACCACCTCTATCAACGATTATTATAAAGGTCAATTTATTGTCAAACAACTCCCTTATGATTTAGACAAAAATAATACTATTAAAGTTCCCTAAGTACAAAAAAACATTTCGTTTCTAGATTTTAAATTTATGGATTCATTTCTATATTACCAGAAACAGTTGATCTATGATTTTATGCGGTAAGCAATCTTTAATACGCAATATCTGCTGCCTATAAAGTAAAACTGATACCTTAAATAAATAAATGCTTAAACCTGGGGACCAGGTCTAAAACCATACTTTAGGACTGCGCTTTTTTTCGAGATGCTCACACCTCCCCATGCCCGCTTAACTTTTATCCTTTACTTTAGGACTGGAGTTAAAAATACCAATAAATGTAATATCCACCAGGTTGCGATCAATCATTTAAAAAACAACAGTTATATTATTAAGTTCTAACCTGGACAAGCCAGTTCCATATAAGCAGGTTTTCAAAATGAATCCTAATAAACCCAACATAAATCGGCGTTTCCGAGATCGCTTCAAAAAACCTTGCCAAATTTGCGCAGAACTTCAGAATTAAGGGCTTAATACTAACGGAGAGACATATCGCAGTCAGCCTTAATGCCGGAAACGGCCGGCTTATCAAAAAACATTGAATACCCTTGCCTGTAGACCGGTTGTAAACTATTTGTTCAAAGTGAAACTATCAACCACAAAACTTGAGGAGGATTGTGTAAGTGAGAATTCTTGATCTGAAAAGAAAAAAAGCGGTCCTATTATTAATTACAGTGGTGGCATTCTTTACGGCCCTACTAGATGAGAAGGTCCACATTCGATCATTTTAGAGGTGATTAATTTCTGCTGCCTTCCGGACCCCTGCAAAATGGCAGGAAACAAAGTGGTCCGGGTTGATCTCCCGGTATTCGGGTACTTCTTGGCTGCATATTTCATCACTGACAGGACACCTGGTATGAAAAACACAACCCGGGGGAGGATTAACCGGACTGGGAACTTCCCCTTCTAGAACAATAGGTTTTCTGAGACGCTCTTTTTTTGGGTCCAGGATGGGAATGGCAGATATAAGAGACTGGGTATAGGGATGGAGAGGATTAATAAATAGATCTCTGCTGGATGCCAGCTCCATAATCCTACCCAGGTACATCACGGCAATACGGTCGGATATATGCTTAACCATGCTCAAATCGTGGGCGATAAAGAGGTAGGTAATACCCAGTTTTTCCTGGAGATCATTTAACAGGTTTACTACCTGAGCCTGGATT
>PWMM01000202.1 GCA_003558195.1 Syntrophomonadaceae bacterium | reverse complement strand
CAGAGGCCAGGGCTGTAACTTGCGACTGACGGTTCCCCCGGATTGATCTTACCGCCGCCACGCACCCACCTGATCAAAAAAGGATATTCTGACACTCCCCGGAATAAGGCAGTTCCTGAAGTCGAGTTTGTATTATCATTAGTTTGACAGAAAATCTAAAGCGAATTATGATCTGCTCAAGGTTATAGAAGCCCGGTATCTTTTCAGTAATGGAATTATTTAGGGGGACGATTTAGTAGTGCTGATTAAAGACCTGATTCTTAAAGAAATTGCTCACTCTATTGGCATTGACCAGGTTGGGATAACAAGTGCAGAACCACTTTTCTACATGAAAAAACACCTGGAAAAAAGACTTAAAGAGCAGAGAGTTACTCCTTTTGAAACACGCAACATTGATTCCAGAATCAAGCCCGGTCTTCAGCTGCACAATTGCCAAAGCATAATCACTTTTGCAGTCCCTTATACAGCAGCTGAGCATCATGTACCCCGGGGTGCAGCAGAACCAGCTGGAAAAGTAGCCCGCTGTGCCAGAGGTCTTGATTATCATGCCTTGATCGATTCGCTGGGCCAAAGGCTCGTTAAAGGGTTACAGCAAGAATATGGAACTGGCTTTGAATACCGTATATTATGTGACCGCAGCCCTCTGCTGGAAAGAGAGCTGGTCCGAAATAGTGGTCTTGGTTTAATTGGTGAAAACTGCACATTAATTAATCACCGTTACGGTTCGTATACGGCCCTGGGCACTATTTTAAACACTTTAACATTTGAGAGCAGTCAGCCTGATCATCAGTATTGCAGGCAGTGCGGCCGCTGCCGGGAAGCATGCCCTACCGGTGCATTAATAGCTCCTTATATCATTAACCCGTATTTATGCCTATCTTATTTATCTCAAGCTCCAGGCTGCTTTCCCAGGGCAATGCGCTCAAAAATGGGCCGGCAAATATACGGTTGCGATATATGCCAGGAAATATGCCCTCACAACCAGGAAGCCCAGTGTTCTACCATACCGGAAATGGCCTTCTCTTTTTTTCCAGCTGAACCATTGCTTTTACCCTTGCTATACCTTACCCAAAATGAATTTAAAGCAACCATTAATCTTACATCTGCCGGATGGAGAGGCAAAACTATTATACAGCGAAATGCAATAATCGCCCTTGGAAATTTAAAAGATCCCCTTACAGTTAAACCCCTGGCTAACTTTCTAAAAAATGATCAGAGATCCATAATCAGGTTGCATATTGCCTGGGCCCTGGGCCAGATCAGGGGTGAAAAAGCATTATTTGCCCTGGAAAAAGCTTACCTTAATGATCCAGATTTAGCGGTAAGAAAAGAAGCAAAGCTGGCCCTGGAAGAACAATAAGATAAAGCTGGCAGATTCCTGTTTAAGCAGGAATTAGTTTATAATAAGTCAAATCATTAAGAAGGAAAAGCTTAAAATTTTTACCTGGCTTACATAACAAGGAGAGAGAACATTATGAATAACTCTTTACGCTTGATGTATATTAAAGGAATCCCCGTTGAGATACATATCAGCTGGTTTCTAATATTTTTTCTATTCACTATCAGCCTGGCCCAGAGTTACTTTCCCATCATGATCGAAGGTTTGAGTACCCAGGTATACTGGACAGCTGGAATCATTACATCGCTGCTGGTTTTTGCTTCAGTGCTGATCCATGAGCTGGGTCATTCATTTGTTGCTCTCAATGATGGAATACCAATTAAAAAGATTACCCTGTTTATTTTTGGTGGGGTAGCTCAAATGGAAGTAGAACCAAAAAACCCTAAATCGGAATTCAGGGTTACAGCAGCCGGGCCACTAACCAGCTTTACACTGGCCCTTTTAGCCGGAAGCCTTTATTACTTCATTTTATCTCCTGGCTCCATTTTCAGCGAGGCTGTATTCTTCATCGCCAGGATAAATATAATCATGGCCGCCTTTAACCTCATTCCCGCATTTCCACTTGATGGAGGACGTTTATTTCGTTCTATAATCTGGCATTTCAGTCAAAACATGCTTAAAGCAACCCGCATAGCAGTTGCTATAGGTAGCGCTCTTTCTTTTTTTGCCATGGGTGCCGGCTTCGTTATCATCTTTTTCCAGGGAAATTTATTTGGGATCTGGTTGATTTTTTTAGGCTGGTTAATTTACCAGGCCGGGCAGTCCAGTTACTCTCAGCTTGTATTCAAAGATACTTTTTCCGGGATTAAGGTTTCAAGAATAATGAGTACAAATTTGCAAACCATTTCCCCCGATGCAACCCTGGAACAGGTGGCAGACAATTTCTTGCATTATAAGTATGGAGCTTTTCCTGTGGTCTATGGTTCTACTACCCATGGCATTGTTACTATACAGGACTTGAAAAAAATACCCCGCGAAAAATGGCCTCATACTCCCGTGGTCCGGGTCATGACTCCACTAAAAGAATGCATGGTTATCAATCCTGAAACGGATGCGGCAGAAGTAATGATGAAGATGGCCAGCCAGAATATCGGGCGAGCCCTGGTAATGAGAGAAAACGGAGATCTGGCCGGTCTGCTCAGTAGAACCGATATGATGCGTTTCATCCAGATGCATATGGTATTAGGAGAAGAATAAACAGGAGATTTGAAAGGAGAAACCATATTGAGCACAATAATGATCCCAGTAAAGAAGGGTTTGACCAAAAGCCTTGGTTTATTATGGCTTCTAATTAAGATAATCATTCCGGTTTCCTTACTGGTAGCAATGCTCAACCATTTTGGAATCATGGAATTGCTGGCTGGTTTATTTTCACCGGCCATGGCATTATTCGGACTTCCAGGTGAGGCCACCATAGCCCTGCTGTTAAGCGCTTTTGTTAATTTTTACGCTGCCCTCGGTGTAATAACTACCATGACCCTGAGCCCACAACAAATAACGGTCCTGGCTGTCATGATCGGTATTTGCCATGATTTGCCCATAGAAACTGCTGTTAGCAGTTACACGGGCTTAAGAATTCCTGCAGCAGCTACTCTGCGCATCTTTACTGCTATTGTAGCCGGGCTGCTCCTAAATCTTATTTATACCCTGGCCGCTGGAGGTTAAAAAAGATGGATATCCTAATTTTACTTTACAACACCATGATCGATAGTATCTTGAGCATAACCCGGATGGCTCTAATTCTAATACCGATCCTGGTTACCATTGAAATTGCGCGTTATTACCAGTTAATTGAAAAAGTTACAGTTAAGATAAAAGGGGCCCTGAAAATCCTTACTTTACCAGAAGAAGCAGCTTTTCCCATGCTGGCCGGTATTTTTTTTGGCATTGTTTTCGGAGCAGCTCTCAT
>PWMM01000176.1 GCA_003558195.1 Syntrophomonadaceae bacterium | reverse complement strand
TGCCGCTGTGGCCTGATGAGGAGAGTGCGGTCGCGGCGGCGGCGCTGGATCGTGTGGACGTTATGAGCAGCTACGATGAACTTACGGAGGCGGTCGCGGGGAGGGTCGTCTACCTGGGCGGCCCGATCACCGGTGTGGCTGGGTACAAGGCGCTGTTTCAGCGCGGGGCCGCGCTTTTGCGGCGGGCCGGGGCCACCCGGGTATGGGATCCTTCGGGGTTGCCGGCTGGGTGGGATAATGGCGAGTACATCGATCATTGTTTGATGATGGTGGGGCGTTGCGAGGTGCTGGCCTTGCTGGCCGGATGGCAGGAGTCGTCCGGGGTCGCGGTGGAACTGCCTTATGCGCGGTATAAGGGTATCCGCGCGGTGGATATATCGGGGGTGTGCGATGGGTGACGAGCTCAAGGAGGCGATCGAGCGCGTGGATGTGCTGCGGTGCTGGGCGGAGTTGTGTCCGCCTGCGCCTCGGGGTGTGGGGGCGTTCAAGTCGCCTTTCCGGGAGGACCGGAAGCCGTCGTTTTCTATTTTCCGGGTGGGGGAGCATTTGCTTTGGCGGGATCATTCCACGGGCGAGAGCGGCGGGGCTTGGCAGTTTGTCGAGCGGGCGCGGACGGACTGGAGTAAGCGGGAGGTCGCGGAATGGTTTTTCCAGGTGTCGGGGGTGGACCCTGGCAAGGGGCCTGCGCCGAAGTCGCGGGCGGAACGGGCGCGGGCGCGCGAGAAGGAGGTGGAGCGGATTTACGACTCTCGGCGGGCGGCGGTGAAGAGGAATGCGGATGTCGAATCGGTCGAGTGGGGAGATCGGGAGCGCGAGGCGTGGGGCGAGGGGCGATCGATCGACCCGGAAAAGAAGCTGGCGGCGCTCGCGGAGAAGCGGGGCTGGCCGGTGGACTGGTGCTGGGCGTTGTGGGACTTGGGGGCGATCAGTTTCCCGATGGACCGGCGCGGGAAGCGGCGGCTGGCGTTCGCGGTGGAAGTCCGGGACGCGGGTGACGTTGTCCGGCAGGTGGGATATCACATGCGTATGTATTTTGTCGAGACGCGGGCGAAGGGGTGGATCTATGCGCCGAAGGGGGTGGCCGCCTGGCCGTTTGTGCTGGGGCGGCCGGAGGTGGCGCGGGCGTGGGCGGTGCTGGAGGGGCAATGGGATGCAGCGTCTCTCTGGGGGGCTTTGGGCGGATTTGAGGATGCGGAGGCGTTCGGGCCGGATTCTCTGGCGGTCTTTGGGCTTCGCGGCGCGGCGAGTGTGGCGGTTTTTTTAGCAGCTTTTCGAAAAATGCTGTCATGCCGGCGGCCGGTGGTGTGGTTGGTCGCCGATGCCGATGAGGCCGGCCGGAAGTGGTTCGAGCCCAAGTGGGAGAACCGGAGGATGCCGCGGCCTGTCTCGTTTTGTGATCGGCTGGTGGAGGCGGGGGCGGAGCGTGTGATTGTGAGCCGGATACGGCGCCCGGATGAGGGCTATAAGGATTTTAACGATTATCTGAGGCGGGCGCATCCGTCGTCGTCGGAGATGTGGGAATGGTTGCGCTCAATGAAGGTGGCCTGAAATGTCGATAGAAACTTTTCCAGTGGACCCGAACAAGGAATTTACAACCGATACCGCGACACCCGAATACTGGTACGAGGAGCGGCGCGGCCGCTATTGGCACCAGAACAGGGCGGGTGTGTGGGTGGACAAGAGTGAGGCTCAGCTCCGGAGATGGCTGAAACAGCAGGGTAAGTCGCCTGTGGTCAATGTCAAAGCGGGTGAGACGCTCAGTGAGATCGAGGAAATGCTGATCGAGATCGAGAGCGAGAAGCGGGTCTTTTATGCGGGGCCGTTGGCGGGGTGGCCGTCCGGTATCCACGAAATGGATGGCGGGCTCGTGCTGGTGACGGCGCAACCGAAGCTCTTGGATCCGGCGCCCGGCGAGTGGCCGGTCCTGGCAGAATTGCTGGAAAATCTGCTCGTGGATGAGGAGAGTCAGGTGGACCAGCGGCCTCAATTTTACGGCTGGCTGAAGCACACGCTGGAGTCGCTTTACAACGCCTGGTGGAGTCGCGGGCTGTGCATGGTTTTGGCGGGAGATCCTGAGTGCGGAAAGTCGCTACTCGTTGATGTCGTAAAGGTTTTGATGGGGGGGAGATGTGCGAAGCCCTACCGTTATATGATCGGCCAGGATGGCTTTAACGAGGAGATGTTCGAGGCGCCGCTCCTGATAATCGATGACGAGAACGCCGATACAGGGATCAAGGCCCGCCGACATTTTTCAGCGGAGATAAAGCAGATCGTCGCGAACAGTACGGGGCGCTGCCGAGGCATGCACCAAAAAGCAAAGACCTTACAGCCTCTGTGGCGGATCATGGTGTGTGTCAACATGGAGCCGGACAACCTGCTGGTCCTGCCTCCGGTCGATGATGATATCGCGGATAAGCTGATGCTGCTCAAAGCGTACAAGCGGCCTATGCCGATGTCGGTGAGGACGCAGGCGGAGCAACGTGTCTTTTGGGAGAGGTTGGAGTTAGAGATGCCGTCATTCGTGTATTGGCTCCTTAACGATCATCAGATCGATGAGGATCTTGGCGGCCGGTTTGGGATAAAGGCGTGGCATCACCCGGAGATCCTGCGTGTCTTGGACGAGATGAGTCCTTTCATGCGCTTACATCAACTCATAGAGCAGGCGATATTGGGTAAGCAAGCATGCTGGAGCGGCACGCCCACGGAGCTCGAACAAGAGCTCAAGAGGGAAGACAACGGGCTCGCGAAAGATGAGCGCGGCTGGGTACCTCAGCCGGCATGGTTGGGTAGGCATCTGGAGCGATTGTACCGTCGGTTTGGGGCCTCGCGTTACGACCAGGTGCGGCGAGGGGACAAGAGAGTGTGGACGATCTTCCGCGAGGGGTATGTGCCGGAAAGGAAAGATGAGGAATAAATTTAGTGACGGCAATGACGGCAATGACAGCATTTTAGTGACGGCAATGACAGCAATGACAGCATTTTAGTGACGGCAATGACAGCAAACGAAAACCACCTTGTTGGCGCTCAGCCCGCACGGATAAAGGGCTATGACGGCATGACGGCATTTTCCGTCCCTTTTAGTGCGCGCGATCACGTGAAAAAAAATAGAAATATGCCGTCATGCCGTCATAGGGGGATTCATGGTGTTGAGGATCAAATACTTGGCAATGACAGCAAGCTATTTTGCTTGCTGTCATTGCCGTCATTGGGCCAATGAAGCGAATAAATCAGTGTATTTCGGAAATCGAGGAGTGGTCCGAGGTAGGCGCCGGGTTCGATCCCGCGGACAGCATCGACCCGCTGCCGGCCGGCGTGCACGAAGCGGTGCTGGCGG
>PWMM01000331.1 GCA_003558195.1 Syntrophomonadaceae bacterium | reverse complement strand
TGACGCCCGTGTGCTGGACAAGCCGCGCAAGCCGGAGCTTGTGCGCGACAGCGTACGAACGGCGGCACGCCATATTGCCCTGTGGGTAGAATTGGGCGAATTTGCGAACTGTGTACCGGAGTTGTTCAAAGCGTGGTCAACCAAGACAATGGACCGCCCTAAGGCGCTGGAAGAGTACGTGGACTGCTTGCACTTTATACTGTCGCACGCTCTACCTCACAGGAGCGCCCTGGGCGGCTTCCGTATGCGCGACCTCGCAGACCTACAAGGCGCCGAGGCGTTACCCGACGAACTGGCGATGTACCTGTTCGACACGCCCACACAGGGCTTGCACTTTCTCCTGCAACAAGTGACCATGCTGGACGATCCCTTGAGCTGGCAAATGTACTTGCTGTACTTTCTAGCCCTAGGACAACAGGTGGGTTTTACCCTGCAAGACATTCTGCAAGCCTACGAAGTTAAGAATGCCGTCAACCATCAACGGCAATCGTCAGCGTACTGAGAGGAGAGGAAGCATGGAACGAGCAGGCGATGACAGGAGAGGACGATCATGGACATCCGAGGACATACAGCGAGCGTTGGAGGGCCAGAGGTGGACGTTCGCGAAGACGATGAAGTGGTGCCCGCACGAATACACACTGCGCAAGCATTGGACTGCCGACGTGCCATTCACAGAGGTGGTTCGCTACTTGAATGAGAAAGGCTACAAGGCGTTTTTCGGCAAAAGTGTGAATACCTACTGGCAGGCGGGTCCCATGAAGTATTGGGCGATGAACAGCAATCCGGAGAAGGCGGGGCTAATTAACCGCACGTACACAGAGAACACATTCGAGGAACCCGCAAAACGCTGGGCACCATATTGGCCTCGCCCTTGACAACGCGAGATTTGTGTTGTAAAGTGAGAGTGGGTCAAGGATTTACAGCTTTTTCGCTCCCCTGAAAGAGCGAGACCCTTTGATGATGGTTGTCTTCTGGAATCCTCCTTGTTGGTGGAAGGCGCTCCGCGTACAAAGCGGGGCGTCTTTCGTCGCGTTTCAAACCGTTTCTCTTATAGAGGCAAAATCGATCACCCTCCGCGAAAACACCTACCCTTATTAAATGGTTAAACAGAACGAGAAATAGGTACTTCTAGCTGGGATTTTAATGTATAATTAACAAAAAAAGATTGTTAAACATTGTTATGATCATTAAACAGACCTATTTACTTAAAGATAACTTTACATATGGCTGACTTTACACAATCTTAATAAGCTAGATGCCCACTATGAAGGCGTTTCAGAGTTTGCAGGTGAAGCCGGGTAATGGGTGAGGTTTTTCTGAACGATTTAGCCTCTATATAGGAGGCGTTTTTGGAGGTGTGGCGGGTGAGCGGGTGTAACGTGCAAGCGGTTGCCCTTTGTGTTATACTAGCAACAAGAGAGGTAACAACGGGGGCGTTGCGGGTGTCTGGTGCTTGTGCAGATGTTCTACGACTTGCGAGGGTTAGCCGTTGGCTGTATAGTCAAAGAGAGAAGGAGGCGCTTTTATGCGCTATATACTGCGCTATATGGAGAAGCGAACGACCTACATTCCTGGCGTCCAGAAGCAAATACCGCACTTAGAGATGGTCAAAGACCAAAAACGGGACGCTATGGACACACTGATGCGGGCGTTCGAGCAGGCGGGAGGTGATCCTTGTGTGCAGTTCGAGGACGATGTGATTCTGTGCAACGAGTTTGCGAGGAAAGCCGAAGCTGCGATTGCGGAACGCCCAGACAGGGTGATCAATTTTTTTAGCCGCCGCAAAGAAGACTTGACAAGGGGTTCTCGGTATCAACCTGCAAAACAATTTTTGTATATGCAGTGCGTCTATTTCCCTGTTGGCTATTGCCGACAGCTTGTTGATTATTACTATAACGGCGGCGAGCGGGTCGCAAAGCTGATGCAACAGCATCCAACGGGCTGTGATATATTCGTCGCGGACTTTCTTGACACGCGCGAAGAAAAGTGGTTCGTGCACGTTCCTTCGCTGGTGCAGCACGCCGTTGTTGTTTCTACAATCAACCCGAAGCGTTCGCGGTTTCGACAATCACCTACATTTAGCAAAGACTAGGAGGCGGCGCTGTGTTTATAGACGATTTTTCGCCCTATTTTTTCGAAGGGCTGTCGGCAAACGAGGGCGAAGGAATCGACGGTGGCAAGGAGTCGGCAAGCGCTGTTTTTCTGCAATTAACGGCGGCGTGCAATGCCAAGTGTTTGTTCTGCTCCGAGCGAAACAATCCTTGGCAGGAGAGGAAGCCCAAGGCGCGCTCCGTCGAGGAAATTGAACATATGCTTTTCTCGTTCGAGGGTAAGGCGTTCGAAGACATTGAGTTGTCGCGCACCCACCCGGGAAGAATCAACGAAGGCGAGCCTCTGACCCATCCTCACTTCCTGGACGTTTTGCGCCGCGTACGCCGCCGTTTCCCGGACAAGCGCCTTGTGATTGACACGAACGGCGCTTTTATGACGCAATCGCTGTTGCGGCAGTTGGAGCCTCTTGGACCTATGCTGATTCGGCTTTCGCTTCCCACAACGGACAGAGCGTTGTGGACAGCTACGTTTCAGACACTCAATGGTGAGCATTACACGAACGCGATGGGACTGCTTGAAAGAGCGGGCTCCCTTGCCGGCATAGAGGTGCGTCCAAACATGGTTGCTATGCCTTCGTGGTACGGGTATTCGGCAATTCGCAAGACTGTCAAGCACGTCAGCGAGGCGGGATTGGGTTCTTTCACGGTCTACAGTCCTGGTTACACTCGTTACACGCCCGCCGAAATTGTGGCGAAAATGCGATTCGACAAAGCGACTCTGGCAGCCTTTACCGACGAAATGGCAGAAGAGTTCGGACTAGAAGTAGAATGGGGGCTTGATCCTCGCTTGCCCTTAGAAATGCCGCCGCTTCGTGATTTGTTCAAGTCTTTGGCGACGCAGGGCGAGAAAAGGATTGTGGTTCTCACGTCAACGATGGCGTTCGAGCGAGCGAAGAGAAACATTGCAGACAGCGCTGTGGGAATCCCTGCCACCGTGGAGACGATAGCTGTCCCCAACAAGGTGTACGGAGGCAACATAGGAAGCGCGGGGCTGTGGTTGCTGTCGGATGTTGCCGAGACGCTGGAATGCGTGCGCGGTGCCACTGTTGTTCTGCCAAAGAAGTTCCTGGACTGCTATGGCTTCGACTTGTTGGGGAACAGCTTTATCACGTTTGAACGCGAAAACCCGAACAGATTCGTTCGGCTGTAGTGTGAAGGGGGGGAGGATTTGGCTCTGCGTATTCGTCGAGGCACGCAGGAAGAGTTGGCGCCCTATAGATTGCAGGCATCGCGAGATGGGGGGCACTTA
>PWMM01000336.1 GCA_003558195.1 Syntrophomonadaceae bacterium | reverse complement strand
TCGCCGCCATCGAGTCCACGAATCCGACCACCGTCTTCTTTTCGCTCAGCCTCCGCACCTGCTCCGCCGTCTCCGGAACCCCGTGGATCACTCCGCCGGGCGTGTCGAGATGCAGCACGACATTGCGGATTTCCGGGTCCGCCTCCACTTGCGCGAGCGCTCTCTGCAACCGGTCGAGATTCATTCCGCCGGTGGAAGTCTCATCCATCTCCGACAAGTGTTTCGCCACGATCCCGCTCGCGAAAATCACCGCCGTCGATCCTTCCCGCTTCTCCTCGTCGTCCCGGCGCCCATCGGAATCCACTTTGTCGATACCGACTCCGGCCACCGTTTCCCCCGTTACTCGGGAGTGCAGCACCCCGAAAATCGTCTCCAGGTAATTCCGGTCGATCGCCCAAAGCGAATTAAAAACTTTCGTGATCACATTAGGATAACTCATTGCCCCTGCCTTCTTTGCTGATTTTCGCTTCCGTCGGCCTCGTCATCATCCGGCCGCTCGCTCGCCGCCCCCCCGGCACTGCTCGCCCGGCCCGGATCGAGCTGCGACGGGTCCAGCCCCTTGCGCTCGGCCACCTGGCGACGGTAGATGATCTCGTCCGCGCGTTGCTCTTCCTCGTGCTGCCACCAGCGCCCCTTCGCCGCATGGTACTCCTTGAGCGTCGTAAAGCCCCCGAGCACGGATTCACGCATCTCCCGGCCGTCCCGACCACGGTCGATCGTCACATCCCGCGCACCGGAAAACCACTCATGCTCCCACCAGTCCAGCGGCGCCTCCGCGCCGATCAGGCCTTCTTGTATGCCGATCGCGATCGAGTAGACATAAAACGGCCGCGAGTCCGCGATCTCGTTCATCCGCCACGATTCCGACGACGTCTTGACCTTCTCCAGCACCGCTCGCTGCGCCGGCCCGGTGATCCCCTTCGGATCCCACGCCCACTCGTAAGGGAATCCGCACCCCACCGTCACCGAGCGGCCGATATAATCGATCCACCCCATGAAAGTCGGGCTCGGGCGATTCGATACAAAGCTCTCCAGGCTCTCGTTCTCGCGCAACCGCACGATCTCCGCGCCGAAAATCTTTTCGAGAGGCAGAGTCCCCGCGGATGCCGCATCACTCGATTTCTCCGGCAGCATGTAATTATCCTCCTCCTCGTCGTCCCCGCTCTCGGTTTTAATCACACGGCCGACCCGGCTGTTGTCTTTGATCGCCTCGTGCTCGATCTGCATCGCCTCCATCGCGTCGTGCAAGTCGTTGATCGCATGCGCGAGCGCCGTAACCCCGCGCACCTGGTCGCTGTCCTCGACCATGTACGAGTGCACCACGTGCGACGCATCAACCGTCCGGTGGCGACCCCCGTCCAGGCGGAACCGATACGCCCGAGCCCGCCCGACCGAATCCACCCGCACGCCGTCGCGCCAGCGTGCCCCGCGCTCGTCAACGTCGAAATTGCCGCAATTGTGCCCGCGGATCCACTGCCACTGCGGCCATCCGTGCGCCGACCGAGTCAAAATCAAAAACCCGTCCCCGTCGAAAAATTTCCCCTTCACCCGCTCGGCCTGGAGCTCCCAAAACGTCAGCCGCCCCGAAACATCCCCGATCTCGGCCACCTGCTGGAAATAATCGAACGCCGCCGCATTGAAATCATCGGAGCTCGTATTCGGGATCGCGAAAATCCCCGGTCCCACCGCATGATCGACCAGCGCCTTCGCCACGCCCCGGATCATACCCACGTTCTTTTTCAGGTAACGGGATTTCCGAAGCAGCTCCGATCGCGTCCAATTCGTGATCTCGTCCCGCGAATCCGCCACCATCCCCGGCATGATCCCGCGCGATTTCGAGAACTCGGCCCCCCGGTATCCGCTCCCCCAATACCCGCGCACCGCCGGGCGCCCATATCCGTCGAATATCACCGGATGTCCCCTCATAGCCGCATCCCCGAAAAATCAACCCGGGAATTCTTTCGGCGCACCAACAGCGCCCGCGCCTCCTCGACCGTATCCACACGCTCGATCCACTCAAGCGCCCGCTCGGCCAGCTCCATGATGTCGAGCTGCGAAAGCGCCTCCGGCACCGACCACTCGAAAGTTTTGCTCCCGAACGTCGTCCGCACCCGCGTGGCACGCGCCTCAGCGTCATCGATCGCCGTGTACTGCCCCGCATGCAGCGCCTCCAGGCCCTTCCGCGCATCCTCCAAATCGGAAATCCACGCAAACTCCTCATCCTGCAGCGCCCGGCGCACGAGCGATTTCACCAAAAAAAATTTCGCGGCCATCTACCAATAGGCCGCGACCCTAGTTTCAGAAACCCCAACTCCCCGCAAACCCGCCTCAACAGCCACCTCCCATCCAACCCCCACCCTAGTTTCCCAATTTTCTAACAAGCCCCCCTGTGGCGTGCTTGCGAGCAAGCGCCCCCCCGATCGCTTGCCCCTCCTACCGCTCCCAAGGCTCCCGGAAATCCAGCCCCACAAACTCAAAAACCTCCCGCTCACCCCCGACCGACACCTTCCGCCCCCCGGCCCGCTCCTCGAAGCCCGCCCCGTACGGAGACCACCGGTACCCCATCGCCTTCGCCCGGGTCGCAATCCGCATATTGCTTTCGGCCGGCCCCGTCCGGCAAACCAGGTAGTTCCACCACGCCGCTTCGCTCGTCGAAAACAGATCCACCGGCACCCCCGTCCGAACATGCCGCATCAGCTTATTGAGCTTCCCGTACGTCTCGTTCCCCCGGCTGTTGAGCCGCCGCTCGAGAACCCCGGCCGCCTCGAGCCCAAGAATCGCCTCGTCCGCCAAATCCACCGTCATCTCGGCAAACATGTCCTCCGGATCCGCCCGATCTTCCGTCTTCCCGATGTACAAGATCTCCACATCTCCGACCTCCGCCCGCCTACGCCGCAAACTCCCCGCCACGATCAACCGATCACAAACCGCCCCCAACACCGAGCAAACCTCCCGCGCCACCCCTACCGCCACCTCCCGCGGCCACCTCCGTTTATGATCGTCTCCCATAACCCGCACCAAAAAATTAAAACTCCCCCTCGATCCACCGGCAAACCCAAAGCGCCCGCAACCGCCGCACAATCCTATCCCACCCGCAAGGCCGCCCCCGGCGCCCGAAACACTCCGCCACCACCTGGTTTTTGCGCGCGGCCTGATAAACCTTGACCTCGACCGACCGCCCCGCGATATCATCCGTCACCCGTATCGTCCGCAACAAAGTCCCCTCATCCGGCCGCCGCAGACACACCCGCTCCCTGCGCGCCGCCTCCTGCACCTCCTGAGACCGCCGCCCACCTCGCCGGCATTGCGCACGGGTAAATCTGCGCCTTCGCATTCTCATGAGATTTACTTAACAACCGTGTTC
>PWMM01000082.1 GCA_003558195.1 Syntrophomonadaceae bacterium | reverse complement strand
ATGGGCGACATCCAGGCCATCTCCAGCGGCAGCCCAAAGAAGATGACCAAGCGAGTTGGCCCCCGGGTTACCGGCCGTGCCGCCAGCAAGGTGATGTGGAACCTTTTTAGTAGAATATAATTGCTGGGAGGTGAACTAAAATGGCACCTGACCAAAAAACAGTTGCTGAATTACTTGATCATTTTTCAACCGAAGGACTTGAGAAAGCTAAGCACCTAATTTCTAACTGGCAATACGTATATCCAGGTCAAAGAGAAGTATTACTTAAAGATGGACCTAAAAAAACTGATCGGACACGCATTCGAATCTGTAAATATAAAGATGAATACATCCTCATTAAAGGACCCATGAAAACTGAAACAGTTGATTGGTTGTTGAACAGCTTTAAAGCCACAAAAACTAAAAAATCTGTATCCATGTATCGGATACCACTGGCAAGACTTACTTATGATGATCTTGGCTCCATTATAGAGAAGATTAAGCCTCAAACAGGCAAATAAATAATTTTAGGAGGCAGATATTACTCGTGACAGACGAAATTGTAATGGTTGAAAACGGCACAATCAGGTCTTTGCCAGCACGCTCATTCAGGCAGGGTTTTCTTGGTAAAACACTGGAAGACAGTCTCCAGTACCTGATCGAAAAACACCCTCAGCTAATTCCTGGTGGCCAAATTGCTCCCGGCAGAGAAGAGCCTCCGCGTTTTGCTCTTTTATGTCGTGAGATGCCTGTGGGAAGTTGGTCTTTGGATTTTCTCCTAGCCGATCAATATGGAGTGCCTACCCTTATTGAAGCCAAGCTTGCAGAAAACCCGGAATCCAGGCGGGCAGTTGTTGGTCAAATAATTGAGTATGCCACCAATGCAGCGGAATCCTGGTCTGGTGGTAAACTGCGCGAGAAAGCCTCATCATATTGGCGAGATAAGGAAGTTGATCTGGAAAAAGTAATTAATGAGTTGACCGGTGATATTGATAGCAGCATCGATACCTTCTGGGATCTTGTTGAAAAAAACTTGTCGGAAAACAGAATCAGGTTAATAATTGCAGCAGATGAATTAAGACCTGAGGTGCGTAAAATTATTGAGTTTCTGAATGAGGAAACAAAAAATATAGAAATTTTGGGTCTTGAGATTAAATGTTTTGGTGAACAGGAAGATACTTTTGCCCTGGTGCCAACCATAATAGGTCAATCGCAAGCTGTTGCTGATAAAAAAACAAAAACAGGAAACAAAACTATTTGGAGCTACCAGGAGCTAAATAGTTACCTTGATCAAATGGAAGATCAAAGCTTAAGCGGTCGCTTAAAAGCTCTGCTTGATTGGGCCAAAGAACAAGGTGTTTTAATTGAACTCAAAAATCAATACCCGTCCTTCGGTATTAAAGGAAAATATAACTCAAGAATAATGACAGTATGGAACAGCGGTCGCTTTTACTGCATGTTGAACGATAAAAGCTACGGCAATAACCTATCAGAGAAAAACAGTTTTGTAGAAGCGCTGAATCAGTTGTCCATTTTTGACTATCAGCCAGAGGATGTGGCCGACGGTAGAAATTCGTCTGGCCTGATAACAGATCTTAGCGATACTGAATTCAGCAAATTCATGAAAATACTAAGCGAGCACACTTAAGTCGATTTATAGTAGTAATCAATGTATTACGCAAGAAGCAACTGGTTAAGCGCAAGAATAAATTTAAAACTGCCACGGGAGGTCAAACCATGAACGAAGATTATTTTGATAAGGTTTTATCTAACACAAGAACTGCTGCAGATCAGTGGAACAAGTTTGCCGCAGAATGTGGAGATGTTGAGGCATTTAAGAAAGCCTTTCACTTAAGGCCAACAGCAAACAAAGACAAGACGACAATAGTCTCTACTTTGAAACACAAGCCAATGCGGGGTGCTTACACAAAAGACACTGAAATCGCAAAATTTCTTAAAAATCTTTACAATCAGGAACTTTATAAAGAAGGACTCGATTATAATACTATTGAAGCGAGAAAAGCTGTTTTAACAGAGATGGGTTTTAAAGAAACCAGCAGATCGAAAGATAAAGTTCATGAGTGCAAACTTCAGGCAAATATGATAAATGCGATGTCTGGAGATAGTGCTCTTAAATCGTTTTTAAAAGTCGAAAACCTAACTTTTATCGCGTCAGAATTTATTTTGTTCCCGAAAAGCGATCAAGAGAAAAACTTAAAGGGGCATAAAGTAGACATAGTAGGCTATGACGGCCTTAACAAGATATTCTTTTTTGAACTTAAAACACCCGAAAACAAAGAAGGTAATCCCGTAAAACAGGTTAGTGAATATCTGGAAATATACAGCAGCAAGAGAAAAGAGCAAACAATAGATGTCTTGTCCAATTACCCAATAAACTCAATTAAAACCGGTGATGTAGAATTCCATGGGTATGTTGTTTATGGTTACAGCGACAATCTGGATACTGCAAATTCAAAACCTTTTCTAAGGGATGAGCCAGGCGTAATCTATTTTAAGTAACACAGTTAAAGCAAGAATAACAAACATCTAATCGGCGGAATAATAGCCAAGTTTAATATTATTAATTCGGGGAGAGCATTTTTTGAAAGTAACCATTCACCGCGGCTGTCACGAAATAGGCGGCTCATGTATAGAACTGCAAAACGAAAGCGACATTATTTTTGTTGATTTCGGCATGCCGCTTATAGAAAAAGACGGAACCCAGTTTGATATGAGAAGCAGGGTTAATTTAACCGGGCCTGAGCTTGTGAAAACCGGTGTTTTGCCAAACATTAATGGCACATACAAATGGCAGAGCAGTTCGAATAAAGTTAAGGGCTTGCTGCTGTCACACTACCACTCAGATCATAGCGGCTTTGCAAGATATCTTCACCCCGAAATTCCGATCTATTCAGGAGAACCCACTCACCAGCTTCTTGAACTTAATTCGCTATTTACCAGTTCAGAACTGTTTTCGGGGCCAAAGGAATACATTAATCACAAAAAACCTTTTTCTTTAGGCTCTTTCCGTATCACACCTTACACTGTAGATCACTCTGCATTTGATGCGTATGCATTTTTCATTGAAGCTGGTGGTAAATGCCTTTTTTATTCCGGCGATTTTCGTGAACATGGCCGCAAACCTTATGCACTGCCTGCATTAATCAGCGAGCTTACCGGTAAAACCATTGACGTATTTATCCTCGAAGGCACAATGTTAAGCAATACTACTGGGAACATAAAAACTGAAGACGACCTCGAAGAAGAAATAGTTAACGTGCTTCACGGCAGCAATAGCATGACCATGGCCTATGTTTCTGCTCATAACATTGACCGCCTGGTAACCTTTTACCGGGCAGCAAAGCGCTGCAGCCGCATGCTTGTGGT
>PWMM01000171.1 GCA_003558195.1 Syntrophomonadaceae bacterium | reverse complement strand
TTTATGGTGCGCCTGGAAGGATTTGAACCCTCGACTAACGGATTAGAAGTCCGCTGCTCTATCCCCTGAGCTACAGGCGCATTTGTTGATATCATAAACTATATATAGCAGAAAATCAACCACAAGAGTAGAACTTTAACTACCCTGAAACCGCCTGAATGCAACTGTATTCTAAACACTTACCGCACTTCATCTTCTCTTAAAAAACGCCATTCAGTTTGATCCCACATAAAAACAGCCCGGATAGACCATTCGCTGAAAGGCGGTCCAAAAATAACGGTAACGAATTGATCATCTTTGGATTCTTTTTTGTAAACAATTATATTTTCTTCAACGGGATCATAGCGTTCATAAAACTCTTCCGGATCCTGGGCATCATCCACGTGCAACATGATTACTGTAGGATCATTAACCCGACCGATAAGCCAGTTTAGCAGAGCAGCTTCCAGTTGATCATAGTCAGGTTGATCAGGTTCCTCTACATCGGGTTCTTCAGGCTCTTCGGGCTCTTCGGGCTCTTCCACTTCAGCCGGCTCCGGATCCTCTTCTTCTAGTTCTGGTTCTATTTCTTCTTCCTCTTCTTCCAGCGGGATCTCCAGTTCCGGCGCTTCGGCCTCTTCTTCCTCGGTAAAAAAATCAAAACCATCATTTAAAATAAATATACCCGCTAATAACATGCTGAAAACCAAGAGCACAACCAGTCCTGGCAAAAAGCAACCCTTTCTACTTTTAGGACGGTAATCCAGTATGGAAAATTCATCTTCTGCAGCGCCCATTTGCTTCTCCAGGCTAATACTATCTGGCCCATCAGACTTTTCGTTGTCAGGGGGAACACTGCCAGACAGATCATTTGCTTGCTGGCTCAAATCGGCATCGCAGTTATGGCAGTAAACATCTTGCGGACGGTTATCTGTGCCACATATAGGACATTTGACCACCTCGTTCATTAACATAACCCCCACATTAAACTTGGTATTGCCCGGGAAATCATTTTATTAAGTATGTTTAAATTCACCTGGCAAACCTTTATTCCTGCCTTGCAAAAAGATCCATCATAAATATTTTATTTAACTCGCACGGCTTACATGTCCAAAAGAATTATTAGTTAGAGCAAACAGTCGCTAGTACTGCAAACTATCAATTTAAATTTCCAACTGGCATAATCTTTAACGGTGCTCCATCTGTTTCCAAAACATCTGCTGTTTCAATATCGTCAAAGGCCCCGACAGCGACTGTTCCCAGGTCTAAATCTTCAGCCATAAGGTAAATGTTCTGGGATGCATAACCGGCATCCATGTGAACATACCTGGTGCCGCGGTCACCATAGCGCTGCGTGGTGCGCTCGTAATAAGCCACCAGAACAATATTGATTGGAGCTTCGGCAATAAAGGCCTGATCGAGAGCAGAAGCAGCCAGCTGTTCTCGTCTGTCGTCTCCGGCTACCGCAGTAAGGGTATGATCATTGTAAGCATAGCGATAGATTCCTGCTTCAAGCCCTTCTATCCCTACACCTGCCACCAGGTATATTTCTAAAGGATAAGCCCCTCCAGCTGACGGTGCCGTGCGGGTAGCACCACTCACGCCATCAAGAGGGCTTCCTCCTGCCGCCCAGAGCAAACTACTGACCTGGCTTAGGGTTAGGCCTTCGGAACTGAAGTTGCGTCTTGAGACACGCTGTGAGAGGTTCTCTATCAATGTTTTCTGCCCCTCTTCCGGTTCTGGCAGGGCAATTATTGTATCATTAGCATTGCTATTACTGTTAAAAACGTGATCCGGTTCATCAGAAACCGCTTCAAATTCAGCTGCATTTTCTTCAACAGTACAGCTTCCGACACCAAATGCAGTTAATATGGTAATAATCAGCAAAGATATGGTTAGTAAAACTTTCATTCTAAATCATCCCTTCATAAAACTTATCGCTCTAATAGTTCGATTTAAAGGTTTGTTAATCCTTCCGGCCGTTCTCATACCTTTATATACAAATACCTTATTATCTCCCTTAATCAGGCGAAATCTTCATTTTTTAGACGTAAACACTGTTTTATGCTATACTTTAGTATATGACTTGATTGCCCTGATCGAGTGGTAGTCAAAATTTGACAAGGAAGTGATATTTATCTGTGGTATAGCAGGAATATGGAATAATCTTGATCAAAACAGCATTCGGGCTATGCTTGATGAAATGATCCACCGTGGGCCTGATGCTGCCGGAGAAAAGGTTTTCAAGACTGTTCCCGGGATGTTCGGGCACCGTCGCTTGAGCATTATGGACCCTGAAGGCGGCAATCAACCTATTCACAATGAAAACCAGTCCATGTCCATTATCGCTAATGGCGAAATTTACAACTTTCCCCGGCTGCATCAGGCCCTGGCGGAAAAACATACCTTTAAAACCAGGAGCGACACGGAAACTGTCCTGCACCTTTTTGAAGACTTTGGTGCCAACCTGGTAGACAAATTGGAAGGCATGTATGCTTTCGCCATTGCCGATGGCAAAAACTTATTTGTTGCCAGGGATCCAATCGGTATTAAACCCCTTTATTACAATGAAGGGGATGATGGTTTTTATTTTGCTTCTGAATTAAAGCCACTTTCCAAGCTGCCGGGTAAAGTTCGCGAATTTCCTCCCGGAACTTACTATCACAGCGAACAGGGCTTTAATACTTTTTACGAGGTTCCTTCAGTTCAAACCTCTTCAGAACCTCTTGAAGCCCAAACCAAAAAACTCAGGGCAACCCTGGAAAAAGTAGTTGATTCTCACCTGATGAGTGACGTAGAGCTGGGTGTATTTTTATCAGGCGGCCTGGATAGCAGTATCACCACGGCCCTGGCCAGAAAGATTATCGGCAGACCAATCCATTCCTTCTCAGTAGGCATTGAAGGATGTCCCGATCTGCAGTCGGCCCGTATGCTCTCAAAATACCTTGACACTATTCATCATGAATACTTGATCAAAGTTGATGAGGTTATGGCTAAACTGCCTGAAATCATCTATTACCTGGAGTCTTTCGATCAAGACCTGGTTAGAAGTGCAATTCCGACCTACTTTACCGCCCGGTTGGCCCAGGAACACGTCAAGGTGGTATTAAGCGGCGAGGGAGCAGACGAACTCTTTGCCGGCTACACCTATTTTAAAGATTACAACGGTAACGACGAAGTCCTGCAGTCCGAGATGCGCCGTTCTGTATCTACCCTGCACAATATCAACCTGCAGCGGGTAGACCGCCTGACCATGGCCCATTCTATCGAAGCAAGAGTCCCCTTCCTCGATAAAGAGGCTATCGAAGTAGGTTTAAGTATTCCGGCTGAGTATAAACTACGCGGCAACCCGCCGGTTGAAAAATGGATCCTGCGTAAAGCAGTAGAAGATTTACTGCCCTCT
>PWMM01000233.1 GCA_003558195.1 Syntrophomonadaceae bacterium | reverse complement strand
TTTCTAAGGCTGCATTGGCACCGGTCCCTTCCAGGATCACGCTTTCCATCATCTCTATTAATTGCTCAGAAGTTTCCCTTGAGATAACCTGGCGAATTAATTCAGGCTCTCGTTTAAAATAGGTTTCCCCATCTTGATCCACTATTTCTTCTACCAGGTAGGGTTTTAAAAGGTAGCCTCCGTTAACCATTGCTGTCATAGCCATAGTTTGCTGAATGGGAGTAACAGAAATACCTTGCCCAAATGCCGTGGTAGCCAGTTCCTGGGGTCCCACTTCATGAGGCTGAAAAACTAAACCGCTGCTCTCCCCTGGATAATCTATCCCGGTAGATGAACCAAAACCAAAACCTTCAATATAATGTAGTAAAACATCTTTCCCAATATTTTGACCCAGCTTAATATAAGCCACATTACAAGAACCACCCAGGGCATCATAATAACTGATCTCACCATGCCCACCCCGACTTGCTGTCCAACAATTGATCTGGCGCTCGCCTACGTTGATATGACCCGGGCAATGCACAGTAGCTTCAGGTTCAAAATATCCTTCCTCAATAGCAGCAGCCAGGGTAATCATTTTGAAAGTCGATCCCGGCTCAAAAGAAGAGTTAAAAATTGGCAAAGACCAGAGTTCCGGATCAAAACTGGTATAACTATCAGGGTGATAATCCGGTCTCGAAGCTGCAGCAAGAACAGCCCCGCTGTAAGGATCAACGGCAACAGCCATTGCTTGGCTGGGGGCCGATTGCTCCATGATGACGTCCAGTTCTTTTTCCACGATATGCTGGATGCTTTCATCAATAGCTAGCTTGATGTTGTAGTTTTCAGGAACAGGTGCAAAACGGCTAAAGTGATGAGGTAGCTGCCTGCCCCGACCGTCGGCAGGGTATAAAATATTGCCCTGCGTACTTTTTAAAGGCTGCTCATAATAATGTTCTAAACCGGCCAAACCCTCGTCCATTCCTACAAAACCAAGCAACTGTGATGCCAGATGTTCTCCCGGGTAATATCTCTTTTCTTCTGGGAAAAATATAATACCCGGAATGTTCATTTCACGGACATTCTTTGAGGTATCAGGATCAACTCTTCTTTTAAGGTAAACAGAGCTATTCTCCATGGTTACAATCTCCTTGATCCTGTTTTGCTCCATTTCCAAAACCGGCGCCAGCGCTGCTGCGACTGCTGCCGGATCTTCTATCTGGCCGGGAATAGCTGCAATAGTATCCACAGAAACAGTTCCGGCAAGCAAGTTGCCGTGTCGATCGTAGATTGAGCCCCGGCTGGTCTGGACAGGAACCATTCGATTCCACTGCTGCCAGGCCTGCTCATATAATTCATCGGCGCGCACAATCTGGATCCAGGCCAGCCGACTGATCAAGAGCAAAGTTACAATAATCGTCAAAACAAAGATCAGAATCAGCCTGCGCCTTACTATTGCCCGGTTAACACTAAATTCAGCCACCCAGTTCACTCTCCCGGTTGCTACCTATCGCCTTGTGAAGCATTGATAAATATTAGCTGACCCATTTCCGGCTCTACCATACCCAGCTCTTCCCTCGCAATTTGATCAATTCTATTTACCGCTCCCAGCTGTGCTGCTTTAACTTCATATTCACGAGTAGAGGCCCTGATTGAAGAAAGCTCAGCCCGGGCTTCGCTCAAATTATAATTCATGACCACCAGGGCAGAATACTGGGCCACAACCACCAGGCTTAATGCGAAGCAAGTCATAGCAATGGTGATAAGCTTGAGTTTTTTTAAACGCCTTGCCTTTTGAATTTCAGGCCTGGTTTCCCTAACCGGTTGGGCTGGTTGAACCGGTCTTTTAACTGTTGACAGCTGTTTAGCCTGTTGCATGATTACTCACCTTCTTTTCAGCCTGTTTTGTCCAGGCGTTCTGCCGCCCTGAGGCGGGCACTGCGTGCTCTCGGGTTAGCGTCAATTTCTTCTTCTGTAGGCTTAACTGCCTTAGCAGTGAGAATACTAAGATATTTTTTTCGATCGCAAATACATGGCTTGCCTGGTGGACAGTTGCAAATTCCACTTTGTTCCTTGAAATATTGTTTTACAATGCGGTCTTCTAAAGAATGGTAAGCGATGATACAAATTCTACCTCCGAAGCCAAGACTCTCCAAAGCCTGTGGTAAAACTTGCTCTAAGTTATCAAGTTCCCGGTTAACAGCCAGGCGTAAAGCCTGAAAGACTTTCCTGGCAGGATGGCCTCCACTGCGCCTGAAGCGAGCGGGAATTGCTTCTTTAACCAGATCTGCCAACTGCTCGCTATCAACAATGGGGCCAGAATCTTCTATTTCTTTTTCAATCCTGGTCGCAATCCGCTTCGACCAACGTTCTTCGCCATATTTATAAAATAGAGCAGTTAACTCTTCAATACTGGAATTGTTGATAATCTCCTTAGCTGTAACCGGCAAACGGCGATCCATGCGCATATCAAGTTCACCGCTTTGATGGAAAGAAAAACCTCTTCCTGCATCCATCAATTGAAGAGTCGAAGCCCCGAGATCAATCAATATACCATCAACCAGGGGTTTATTTTCCTGGTATAAAACTTCTTTTAAACTGCTGTAATCAGCATGGATTAGTTTAACCCGGCTAGAAAAGCCAGATAACCTTTCTTCAGCCCTTGCCAGCGCTGCTTCATCCCAGTCCAGCCCGATTAGAGTACCATCAGGTCCGATAAGATGACAGATCGCTTCAGCATGCCCCCCGTCGCCTACAGTGCAATCAACATAAGTTTTGCCACTGCGACAGTTCAGGTAGTGTATAACTTCCTTTTCCATGACCGGTAAGTGAAGCCCTACCATTTAAAACACCGCTTTCCTTTAGCCAAAATCTATTTAGAAATCTATATCTTCCAGCTTCTCAGCTAACTCTTCATAATTCTGATCTGCTTCCCCAAAGTATTGACTCCAGGCTGATTCATTCCATATTTCTACCCGGTCTGAAACACCAATAAACATGATCTCTTTTTCAATACCTGCATAGTCTCTTAAGTTTTGAGGAATCAAGATTCGGCCCTGCTTATCTGCTTCCACTTCCATCGCCCCGGAAAAGAACAGGCGCTTGAAAGCCCTTGAATCTCTTTTGGTTAAAGGAAGATTTTTCATTTTTTGTTCCAGGCGTACCCATTCTGAGTTAGGATAGGCAAAAAGGCAGTGATCAAGTCCACGGGTGATAACAAACTGTTCTCCCAAGCCTTCCCTAAGACGTGAAGGAATAATTACCCTTCCCTTGCCATCCAGTGTATGGTGATATTCGCCCGTGAACATATGTTCGCCCCCATCTGGGAGATTTACAACCACTTTACACCACTTTACACCACTTTACTCTATATTTCAACCCCTATTCACTATTTTTTTTAATAT
>PWMM01000332.1 GCA_003558195.1 Syntrophomonadaceae bacterium | reverse complement strand
TGGCCATGATCTGGACCGGAATTGTTCCCAAGATTGATAATTTCGCTTATTTTTTTACCCTGGTCATTACCCCGATGTTCTTATTCTCCGGGGTGTTTTTCCCGCTTGATGTGCTGCCGCAAATTCTTCAGCAACTGGCCTGGCTACTACCACTGTATCATATCGTTTTTCTTTTGCGTTCTCTAGCCTTAGGTCTCGTCAGCATTGACCTGTTATCCCATGTCCTATGGCTGCTAATTTTTATCTTGATCATTTTTCCTTTGCCCCAATACCTCATGCACCGCCGGCTGATCAAGTAACTGGTTTTGACCAGTTATTCTGCCAAAAGAGCACCCTGTAACAGAGAGAGTAGCCGGTTTCATGATTTTAAAAGTCACGGCGAGATCCACTACCCGGTACCGGAACCTGTTAAATTAATTTACTCGTCCAGGGTAAAATCCATATGGCAGTCGGGTTTACCATCCCTAAAATGATGATAATGGCGAAAATTAATTTTAGGATTATAACCTTTAGCCAATGCTGTATCTATTTCTTGACAGTAAATATAGCCGTAATCCGCTAAGCCTTCTTCTTCAAAAGTAGCCCAGATCGGGCAAAATTTAAACTTTTGGTCGGCATGATTTTGGCTTACCTTTGACTCTACTTCGTAAGATACAGATCTGGCCATATCATAGAATTTTAGATAATTCTCGACCGTCAAAGACTCCCCGGCTTCCCGTGCTTTTTTGGCGATATCGCGACCCCTGCTTTCACCAAACTCCCTTACCGCTTCACGAACTGCTTCTTTGCCTTCTTCACCAAATTTTTCAATCACTTTTTTTGCCATTATGGCAAACAAGCGAGCAAAGAGATTCAAGTTAGGATCCTTTCGGGCTGATTTTGTCACTTAACTGCACCTCCTGGTTAATAGCTATAATATTACTTTCTTGCCCCTAAACCGGATTCCTCTTTACCGCTATTAGGTAAAGAATGAATTATTAACAGAAACCATGCCCTAATAAAGTTGCCGCCACAGCTATAGCCCTAAATAAGCTGTAAAAACTAATGGCAGAAGACTCCATTGAGCTACTAAAACATCCTGCATTTAAAGAAGAAAGCTAATTGTGGAACCAAAACATATAGCTGCAATTTTCACAAACATAATTATTGGCATTACGGTTAGCCCAATCCACACCAAAAAAAGTAGCTCCCCTGGTGTTTAGCTGGGTTTTCCGCTCCCAAAACTTGACTCCGCTGCAAACAGGGCAGGTTAACTTGTTGCCAGATACTTCTACCTCTTTACTGTCCATTAGATCTCCCCCTAATCCAGGTATTATATTCATAGGTCATTATACCCTATCCTAAATCATTCCAAAAGCCTGCTTGTTCAACCTTTAAAGCGAAAATGTTCTTTTGACAAAAGAATTACCTGAACAGGCAGATCTTTACAAGTTTAAGTATACATCTTTTCAAATTAACCCTTGACGGTAATAAGAAATAGAGTTAACATATTAATACCCCCTGGGGTATTAATTCGGCTTTGAATATTTTCTCTGTTACTAATTATTACACCGGGGTATATTGATGGAGTAGGACATTTAATAGAAATCACCATTAGATAAGAGCCGGGCCCTGTGTTCAGGCAGAGGATCATTTCCCTGTTTCCCTGTGCTCGAAAGGAGTTTAATTGTGCAAAGTAGTGAGCAAGCCCCCTTTTACATCAAAACCAAAAGATCATTTACTCCGGTTAGAACATATGCCTGGATCCTGACCGTGCTGATTGGTATCGGTGGGCAGTTTATACCAATACTCGGTTTGATAGTGCCTTTTATCATGTTAGCGCTGATGGGAACAAGCATCTTTAAAGGTAAATACTGGTGCGGCAATTTTTGCCCGCACGGCAGTTTTTTTGACAACTTAATCGGACCAATCAGCCGGCATAATAAAATTCCGACCTTCCTGCGCTCTAAAACGGTCATTGCTGCTGTCTTAGTTTTCTTCATGTTTAACCTGGGGCGCCGCTTTATCGATGTTTACGCCACCCTGGGCACCGGTGATTTTTTTGAACGCCTGGGCCTGATTTTCGCCACCACCTACCTGATGGTTCTTTTAATCGGGGGCCTTTTAGGAATGGTAATCAACGAGCGCACCTGGTGCCAATTTTGCCCCATGGGAACAATCCAGGCCCTTTTTTACAAGCTGGGAAAAGCAACCGGCCTGGCTTATAAAACTGATGAAAAAGTAACAATCAGCCATCCCGACCTCTGTCACTCCTGCGGCAAATGTGCACGGGTCTGCCCGATGCAGCTTTATCCTTACTTGCAATTTTCAAAAGATCAGCAGCAGTACGATGAGGAAAAATGCATTCGCTGCAACACCTGTGTCCACAATTGTCCAGCCGGGATCTTACAAATGGCAAAACCGCAGGAAACCGATGATATTAAGCAAAAAGCATCCGTGGAAGGTTTTGATAAAGCCCGTTATTTCCAGGCCCGGATTAAAAAAATCGCTACTTTACATGATGACATCCGTCAGTTCAGTTTTGAGCTGATAGAACCTGAAAATATGCCCTACGACCCGGGCCAGTTTGTCCTGGTTGAAGTAAACCCTGAAATAAAAATGTACCGGGCTTATACCATTTCAGGATCAAACCATGATTATTCTGAAATCCAGGTGACAATTAAGAAGTTACCCCGTGGCTATGGAACCTCTATAATCTTTGATTCTTTTAAAGAGGGGGATATTGTAAACTTAAAAGGACCGATGGGCAATGAATTGCGAATTGATCCTTCAGGTAAAGAACTATTGCTGATCGCCAATGGAATTGGGATCACCCCCTTTGTATCAAGTGTGCAAAGCTTATTCGAAGAAAAAACAATTTCCTTTCAGGGGACAGTAACTTTATTATATGGCGCTCGCTATGAAGAAGACCTGGTTTACGACGATTATTTTGAAGAGATGGCGGCACAAAATGGTAATCTCAATTATTACAAAATCCTGACCAGGCCTAGAACAGATCAATATCAAAAAGGTTATGTAACAGACCTGCTAAAAAATCTCAACCTTTCTACTGACACCAGAGCCTATATTTGTGGAACGGCAGAAATGGCAAATGGGGTTAAACAATTATTAGTCGGTAAAGGCATCCTGAAAGATAACATTTACTATGAAAGCTTTCTCTAAAGTTATTTCTCAACTACGGGGAGTGAAAAGCGGTGGAATGTAAAGATGAGTCCAGGCAAAAAGTTATGAACCGGCTTTCCCGGTTGGAAGGGCAAATCAGGGCGGTCCGCCGGATGGTTGAGGAGGGCAAAGAGTGCGAGGAGATTGTAACCCAGCTTAGCGCCGTCCATTCAGCTTTAGAAGGAGCAACTAAACTAATTGTAGCCAATTTTTTCAAGGTATGCCTAT
>PWMM01000210.1 GCA_003558195.1 Syntrophomonadaceae bacterium | reverse complement strand
TTAATATGAGCACTGCCATAAAAGATATCACTATACGGCAAGGTATTGATCCTCGGGAATTTGTAATGGTAACAGGTGGTGGTGCTGGAGGTATCCACGCTTTACCTTTGGCTGAGGAGCTGGAAATGAATAGAATTCTAATTCCCCGGGTTGCCGGAGCTTTAAGCGCCTCTGGCGGGGTGTTCTCTGATGTGGTTTCAGAATACAGTATCAGCTCCTATACGGAAACGAGGGATTTTAATTATGTTGATGTCAATGAAGGGCTTCGCTTTTTGGTGGAATCAGCGCAGGCGTTTTTCGAAAGAAATAATATTTCTCCTGAGAGAAGAGTAATGGATTTTTATTTAGAAGGTCGCTATCCTTATCAGGTTTGGGAAATACCGATTAAAATTAATGACTTTTTAACCGAGAACTATGAACTGGAAGAAGAAGGTTTAGATCGCTTGATTCAGCGTTTTCATGAAGAGCACGAATCTGTTTTTGCTGTAAAAGAAGAAGGTGCTTATATAGAATGTATTTTTTGGAGAGTTAAAGCTATTGGAAGACGAGCCACAAAAGCTGATTTAACAGAAAGTAAAAAATCAGCAGTTACTTTACCGGATGATGCTCTTGATAATTACCGGATGGCATATTTTAAAAATGAAAAAGGAACAATTAAAACACCTGTTTACAATGGAGAAAAGCTACATTATGGTCATAAGGTAGAAGGCCCGGCGATTATCGAAGAACCTACAACAACAATTGTTGTATATCCTGGTTACAGTGCCAGTGTCACCCGTTTTGATAATTATTTACTCGAAACTAACTCCAGGTAGTTACAGCAATTATTCTCTGGGGGAGTAGTTATATCTACTCCTTTAGAGGATAATTAATGGTTATACTTATATCTAGCAACGACTGGGCGGTCAGGGGAGTTATAATCGCCAGGATAAAAGACATAACCTGTTAAATAGACAGCGATGTGGATAGATGCCAAGGCACAGGAGAGTGTATTGAAATGCAAACAGGCTGGATTTCCAGGTGATAACAATTGGTTTTAATTGCTGAATTCCTGTTTAGCAATCAGGACTATCATCTTTCAGGGTTGATTGTCAAGTAAAAAATTATTTTAAAGTTAATATTTTGTATCTTAGTAAGCCTATTATAATTGGGAGGGTAACCTTATATGAGTGACGAAACATCGCAAGCGACAGTTGTGGAAAGAGTCCCCTTGCACTGGGCTGTAGCAATTTTAGTAGCTTTAGTTTTACCGTTAAGCTTATACTTGGGTGAGTTTAATTTCCCCCTTTGGGTAGCTTTTATAGTGTGGGCTGAATATTTTGCTCTGGGGGGTAAGCCTGAAACCTGGAAAGTTATTATTCCCTCTCTTCCCTGGGGTGTGCTATGTGGTGTGCTCTGGGTAGCTTTTGGTCATCTTTTAGCTGGATTAGTTGGAGATTTCCTGGGTCTGGTTATTTCTTGCTTTATTTTTATTACTTTACTGGTTTATGGGTTGCGCTGGTTTAAAGCCTGGCAAAATGGTACTCTTGCTGTTTTCAATGGCTTCACTCTTTTTCTTGCTGTATACTTTACAGGTACAATACCTTTAATAGGACCTGTTGAAAACCCCTACTGGTTGATTCTTTGGGCTGGTATTTGGACATTAGTGCATGCTTGGTTTGGTTGGTTCTTAGGTTGGTTTAATATTGTGCTCACCTTTCCGTACCAGAAAAAATAATTATTATTTAAACAAAAAAAGCCGGGCAGGTATAATTACCAGCCCGGCACTAAATAAAAACTATACCTGATTTTAAATCGTCTAGCAATAATAGTAACCGAGCTTTTCACACCAAAATTATCATAACCTTGAGTTCCAGAAAACTATCTTGCCTGTCCCTGGTATAAATGTTAATATATTATTATAGGTATTTAAAAAAAAGTTTTTTCTGTCTATAACTTGAATACAATTATAAACTCGCATTTACCCCTTTACTTTATTGCTGTGAATGTAAAGATAATTTCATTATTGTAGCATGATAATTTATTAACAAGCCGGAACAAACAATAACTTCCTGTATCTTATGTACAGCGGATAATAGTTTGCTTAAATTAAGTATTGCTATTTTATAGGCCTTAAAATCTAATTGTTCATAAAAAAGGAGGACTAAGAACTATGGAGGAAAAAAATGTTACCATGAAAACAGCTCTTCCCGGCCCAATATCCAAGCAAATGGGGGAGCTAAGAGAGCAGAACGTGCCAAAGGGTTTATCTTCATTGACCCCGGTGTACGCTGCCGAAGCAGAAGGTGCTTTACTAAAAGACGTTGATGGCAATGTCTTTCTTGATTTTGTGGGTGGAATTGGGGTTTTAAATGCCGGCCATTGTCCGCCGGAGGTTGTAAAGGCTGTAAAAGAGCAATTGGATAAATTTATTCATACTTGTTTCCAGGTAATGCCTTATGAGCCATATGTAAAGCTGGCAGAACAATTAAATCAACTTGTTCCTGGAGATTTTCCCAAAAAAACCATGTTTGCAAACAGTGGTGCTGAAGCTGTTGAAAACGCAGTGAAAATAGCCAGGAGGTATACTAAAAAAACTGGAATTATTTCTTTAGATTGCAGCTTTCATGGTAGAACCTATCTTGGCATGAGCCTTACCGGTAAAGTTAAGCCCTACCGTTATAACTACGGGCCTTTTGTTGCCGATACTTACAAGATACCTTCACCTTATTGTTATAGATGTTTGCAATACAAGGAGTACCCTGGTTGCAACATAGAATGCTTAGAATTTCTCGAAAGGTTATTAGTTACCGGCGTCGAGCCGGACAGAGTCGCTGCAGTTATCATTGAGCCGGTCGAAGGAGAGGGCGGGTTTATTGTAACTCCTCCTGAGTATTTTGCAAAGTTGAGAAATATATGTGATAAACATAATATTCTTATCATCTGTGATGAAATTCAGACCGGGTTTGGACGTACAGGTAAATTCCTGGCTATGGAACACAGTGATGTGGTTCCGGATCTTACAACTACCGCAAAGTCACTTGGGGCCGGTTTGCCGATAAGTGCCGTAACCGGAAGGGCTGAGGTTATGGATGCGGTAGGACCTGGTGAGATCGGAACTACTTATGGTGGGAATCCACTGGCTTGTGTCGCGGCCCTGGAAGTTGTGAAATTGATGCAAGAGAAGGATTTACCCGCTAGAAGCCAGGAAATTGGCGATAAGATGTTTGCAAGGCTCAAAGAATTACAGGCTAAACATGCATTTCTTGGAGATATCAGGGGGCAGGGTGCAATGGTCGCCATAGAAACTGTCAAACCAGGCACTAAAGAACCTGATCCTGCTAAAGCAGGCGAGATTATCGGTAACTGTATCAATAGTGGTCTGCTTGTTTTAAAAGCTGGGATCTACGACAATGTTGTTC
>PWMM01000151.1 GCA_003558195.1 Syntrophomonadaceae bacterium | reverse complement strand
TTATAGCTGATGAAGTTTATCACGGGATTAACTATACAGATCGTGATCGATCTATTCTGGAATATACAGACCGGGCTGTGGTTATAAACGGCTTTTCCAAGCGCAATATTATGACGGGTTGGCGCCTGGGTTACTTGATAGCCCCCGCTGCACTGGTTAAGAAAATGCAAAAGTTCCAGCAAAACCTCTTTATCTGCGCTTGCAATTTTATTCAAACTGCGGGTATTGCCGCTTTAAAGGAAACGCCTGAGATTCTCACCAGGCGCTTCAGCGATTACAACAGGCGGCGTCTTTACCTTTACAAATCCCTTGAGCATATGGGTATTGCCCCGGCTCGCCTGCCAGAGGGCGCTTTCTATATGTTAGCCAACGTAAAAAAATATACCAGCGATTCTTACTCCTTTGCTTTTCGTATCCTGGAAGAGGCCGGTGTGGCAGTAACCCCGGGGATAGATTTTGGCCCGGGAGCCGAAGGATACATCCGGATATCTTACGCCTGTTCGATGGAAAACCTCAAAGAAGGTCTGGTCCGCTTGGAAAGGTTTTTAAGCGATTTTTAACCGACAGAAGCTTTAAATCGTAAAGTATTTAGCTTACTGGCACTGGGGTTAAATAGAATTCACATTTTGAAAAGAGGCCTGGCAAATGTTTGCAAAAAGAATAGTTGTTGTGGCTAATGGTGATCTTGAAGATCTGGCATTTTACAAAAACTTGGTAAAACCAGATGATTTTATTATTTGTGCCAATGGCGGATGCGGATATGCCCTGGCGATTGGGCTAAAACCGGATCTAGTTATAGGGGATCTGGACTCACTTAGCCAGAATGATCAGGAAAAGATTCACAGGCTTGATCCCGAGCTCATTCAATATCCCACTGCCAAGGATAAATCTGACCTGGAATTAGCCATCGACAAGGCGGTAAAAATGAAGCCTGGTGAAATTCTGATTATTGGCGCTTTGGGTGGTAAACGCGCTGATCATGCTTTTATTAATATGTTGTTGCTAAATACTCCCCTTCAACATGATATCCCTGCTAGAATAGTTGACCGCACACATAACGTTTTTATAATTAAAAATAAAGCAATTATTGAAGGTAAAAGCGGCGATTATTTTTCACTATTTGCTTTAACTGGAGAAGCCGGGGGAATAACAACCGAGGGTTTAAAGTATTCTCTAAAAGGCGATACTCTGCATTTTGCTTCAACTCTGGGTTTAAGTAATGAACTTGTAAGCAGCAAGGCTGTAGTATCTCTTCAAAAAGGACTTTTACTGGCTATCCATCATAAAAAATAAACAAAGTGAAGTGTTTGAAACTTAAATACTTAAATAATTATATGGATCGGCGAGATAGCCGGGAAGCTCAAAATTTGCTTCTTTTCACCTTTCTGGCCAGATAATTCTCTTTTCTCCCTCGTAAAATTGGAAAACCGGAAAAATAAAATAACCTTCACCAACTAATAGATCGGTTTTTGGTGTTTGGAGTATATTTATATTTTTCCATAATAATGCCATCGGTATAAGCTAATCATAGATTATTGTTGACTATTAGAATGATTGAATACACTGATGCAGAATGATATAATTCCAGCGAACCATTAGATTTACCAGCTTTGATCTCTTTGCAGGATCATAGCAAAGTGATTGTATAACAAAGAAACTGTTTTAACTCTAACTTTAACAAATGGAGGTTTTTGATGGAAACCGCAGATCAAAATATCCTGAATAATATTCAGGTTTCCTTTCCAATAAATCCTCATCCTTATCGCCTGGTAGGGGAACAAGCTGGTGTGAGTGAAGAAGAGGCCTGGAAAATGGTTACAAACTTAAGGGAAAGAGGGGTCATTCGTCGAATTGGCGGTGTTTTTAATTCTAGCCGTTTAGGTTATGTTAGCACCCTATGTGCTGCTGAAGTACCCCACCCAAAAATTTCTATCCTGGCTGATTTTATGCAAGGAGTAAATGAAATTACCCACAATTATCTTCGCGATCATCCAAAATATAATATGTGGTTCACCATCATCGCTTCTTCACAGCAGAGGATAGATACTATAATCTCTGAAATTATAACTCTTTTAGGTAGTGACGCGGTATACAGCTTGCCAGCCCAAAAAGTGTTCAAGATTGGGGTTGTTTTTAAGTTTGGAGACAATGATTTCCAGGATCAATCAATACAAATCAAGACCAGGAGATATTGTAAAGCAAGCTCCGGTTCATATGCGCCGGTTAAAGAAAATGAGAAAAAAATAGTCCGGTTGTTACAAAAAGATTTTCCATATTCCTTGACTCCTTATTCTGACCTGGCTGGTGAAATGGGAATTGAGGCAGATAAACTTTTAACTGAGATCAAAAAATTCCTTGAACTTGGTTTAATGCGTCGTTTAGGAGCGATTCTTGTTCACCATAAGAGTGGTTTTATTGCAAACGCTATGGGAGTTTGGGTTGTCCCAGAAGAAAAAGTTATTGAAACTGGAACAAAAATGGCTAGCTTTGGAGAAGTAACTCACTGTTATCATCGTAAAAGTTTTAGTGGTTGGCCCTATAATCTTTACACCATGGTTCATGGAAGGTCAGATCAAGAATGCTTAAATATTTTAAGTGAGATTTCAAGAGCAACGGAGATCAATCGTTATGAAGCTTTGTTCAGTGTTAAGGAGTTAAAAAAGATCAGTATGTGTTATTTTACCGAGTAAAGATACTAAAAAATGCAAGAAGGGCTGGTTGGGTTTTTCCAAAAATATTTATAACTATGCAGTGCAGAGTTGCCATCAGGAGGTTACATTTCTTTTAAGTTTTGATTAATACATTTTAGCTGAAAAAAAAACGTTCTTTTGCCTAAGGGCCGTTAATAATGAAATCCTTTGTAAGGATCATTAACTAATCTTTGTTTTAAAGAATGCTGCATTAAAAATCAATTTTATCTTGTAAAAATTTTTGTAGGCTCATGTTAAATCAAGATCATGCTCATTTTCCTGTTCTGGTTAGTAATAAATATGGAATTATTATTTTAATAAAGGTTTTACAGGAAAGATGTTGAACTATTTAAAAATAATCCTATCGTATAAATGCTAATTATCTTCACTAAATCTCCTGGCCATGCTTTATGCTGAATATTTTTATTAAGTGTAGAGCAGGATTTGGGCTTTATATTTTTTGGAGAGATATACTATGCAAAAACGCAATAATTTAAAACTACTTGTTATAATCTTTGCCCTGCTTATTTTCAGCACTCTTCTGTATATTTTTTTAATCCTTCCTTCTCTCAGGGATGATATCTATAATGAGAAGATGATTCATACCAGGGAAATGGTTGATGTGGGGTATGCTATACTGCAGTACTATTACACCTTGGAAGAAAAAGGCTCTATTGATGAAGCAGAAGCTTAAAAACAGGCAGCCCAGATGATCCGTGAATT
>PWMM01000038.1 GCA_003558195.1 Syntrophomonadaceae bacterium | reverse complement strand
TTCTGTCCCGGATAGTTGTCCTGGTCCGGATGATCGGCGATCTTCCACATATCGCCCTGCGACAGGTGAAAGATTATCTTCTCGAAAGAAATATCTCTTTCTTTTTTCAACCGTTCATTTTTATCCGGGTCCCAATCAAATCTCATGTTATTATTGTATGCCTTATCAATGCACAAAGTCAAATTGCCCATCAGCGGCAGTTGTTTCCAAAATGGAAACAACTGAATTTTCATCCAATTCGCCGGAGTTAAAGATGTTCTTAAGATGCTTACTGACGGCAGGCGCCTTACATCGCGGCTTATCTCGTCCTATGTTTTTAACGCGATGGCGCGAAGGCGCAGAGGCGCGGAGTTTATAGCTGGTATTGCCTTGCGTCCCGGCGTCCTGGCGTCTTCGCGTTGCCTTCGTTCATGTTATGACTCTCCGATAAGCGCTTAAAGCCCGTTTCCGGCATTAAATACTCGTTTTAAGCACTGAAAACAGCATAAAAAAAAGCATAAGGTAATGCATAGACAGTTGTTGTTTGGGAACGGCACCTTGTTGATTCACCTTGTTGATTTGGATCGCACCAATAGTATATAATTCTATGAACAAAGGAAGTGATTCACCGACGCAGTGCCGGACTTTATCAGAGGTGACCAGCGGATGATCGATACCAAACCGGGCAGGGATGTTCTGAGACGTTTTGAGAGCAACCCGCTAGTAACACTCGAAAATGTCCCTTTTCGCTGTGCCGACATATGGAATGCAGCTGTTACGGTATTTCAAGAATCATACCTCATGCTGATAACCATTGAGGAACTGGAGGGGACATACCGTGTTTACCGGGCAGATAGCATTGATGGAACGGAGTTTAAATTTAGCAATGTGTCGCCTGTCTTCAGTGAATGCGATTCAAGGTTGGATTCCGCGTATGAGACGGGCGGTGTGAGGGATCCAAGAATTTCCAATATCGATGGGTGCTATTATATCAGCTACGTTGCCGAGAGCCAGCATGGTCATCGCGTCGGACTTGTGAGCACAAGGGATTTTATCGACTACGAATTTTTTCCGTATGCATCGCAGGTTGATGTGAAGAGCGGGCCACTCCTTCCCAACCGGATAAACGGCAGCTATTGCCTGTTTAAACGCCCGCACCCCGGCCACAGCCTTTGGATATCGTTTTCGAAGGACCTCTCTTTCTGGGGTGGAGACCGATGTGTTATGACGCCGCGCGGGGGTTACTGGGACGCCAGCCGCATCGGTCCCGCCGGCCAGCCGGTTGCTACGGATGAGGGCTGGCTGCTTATATACTATGGGGTAAAATCGACCAGTGGGGGACCGCTGGTTAGACTTGGTGCAGCGATACTTGATCGCAGCGAGCCGTGGCGGGTGATCGGACGTTCGAATATTCCCATACTTTCGCCGCGAGAACCCTACGAAAGATTCGGTGATGTGCCCAACGTGGTGTTTTCATGCGGCAGTATCACGCAGGATGATCTGATACATGTTTATTACGGTGCAAGCGACAGCTGTATCTGCCGCGCTTCCGCGCCGGTATCCGAGATAGTGGATCTCTGCCTGAACGGTGGGGATGAGAGGTTCTGATATGCCTGAGAAAGAAAACATTGCTCCGGACATTCTGTCAAGATACGGTGGGAATCCGATAATAACGCTCGAAGATATGCCGTTCAGATGCAATACCGTTTTTAACGGCTCGCCGGTGAAAATTGATGGTGAATACTTCATTCTGCTGAGGGTGGAGGGACAGCGGGGTTATTCGTTTTTTGCACTGGCACGCAGCCCTGATGGATACCAATTTACCGTTGACCCTGAGCCTGTAATGGCGCCTTCCTCCGGCGATGATTGGGAACCGTGGGAGCTGCACGGCATAGAGGATCCGAGGATCACACTGATGGACGGCCGATACTACGTGATGTATACGGCGGTGGGAATTTACGGGCATTTCATCGCATTGGCTGTAACTGATGATATGGTGAACTTCACCCGGCTTGGAATCGTTTCGGAGCCGGGCAACAAGGACGGGGTGTTGTTTCCCGAGAAAATTAACGGGCTCTATGCGCGTCTGGATCGTCCGATCGGTAATGAGGTGGGCAGCATATGGGTCAGCTATTCACCCGATCTGCTGAGCTGGGGGCACAGCGAAATTGTCATGAAACCACGTCCGGGATGCTGGGATTCTTTCCGCATCGGCGCCTCCGCTCCGCCCATAGCGACCGATCATGGATGGCTGGAGATCTACCACGGTGTCAAGAAGACGTCGGCCGGTCCGATTTATAAAACGGGCTCGGTGCTGCTCGATCGGGAGAATCCTTCCATGGTCCTCGGGCGATGTCTTATGCCGTTGCAATCCCCGAGAAATTACTATGAAAGGGTGGGAGACGTGGGGAATGTGGTTTTTGCCAGTGGGGCGATACTCGAGGACGACGGAAATCTGAAAGTTTATTACGGGGCGGCTGATACCGCTATCTGTGTTGCCACGGGGCATATTGATGAAATCATAGCCGTCAGTTTGGAAAGCAAATAAAAAAAGCGTGTTAACATGCTGATTATCAATCCGTTATTTTAATTAATGTCGTTGGTTTATGAAATATGCGGAAAAGCCCTTTCAGGCACTTGAAATGGCCTGAAAGGGCTTTCTTTGGCTGGTACACCCTCGGGGGCTCGAACCCCGGACCCACGGATTAAGAATCCGAGCCGGGAAGATTGTAAATGCTATCCATACAGTTACTAATATGTTGTAGTAAAAACATGTGTGGCGTTATGTGTGGCAATGGATTCTAATTCGCTGAACTACAGGCAGGAAACAAAGCGGCTTTTTCGTATCACCTGGGCGTCTGTCAGGACAGGTTCATCACCAAAAATATGCCTGATGAGTATCTGGGTATCTATGACATATCGATTCAAGAGTTGCTTTCCTCTTCAATGTGCTTCTCACTTTCTTTCGACAGATTTGCGAGGTCTTTTGAAATCGCCGAATAATCAATAGGGCTCTTTGATTTTTTCGCACCTCTGAGAGCGCGAATTTCCGTGTTTTCATCGGGGAAAAGCACAAACACTTTCGTCGGCTCGGTGCTGTCGGGTTTCTCTATAAGCTCTACTTCACCATTTTTATATATTGCATTGAAACGTTTCATAGTGCCGCCCTCCAGTCATCTGTTAATCTCATAATGGATTATAACACCGCTTTCGGCAAAAAACAAACAGCTCAGATTACCTGATTTAACGCAACGGCGCGAAGGTGCAGAGGCGGGGGGGGTATAGATGTTTTGCCTTGCGTCCCGGCGTCCCGGCGACTTTGCGTTGCCTTCGTTCATATCATGACTTTGCGAGAAGCGCTTAAAACCGTTTTTGCCTCCCCAAAATCGCGTGCAAGGTGTGTTTTGCAGGGGCCAATCGATGTTGCCATCTTGTTACTTAATAACTTATCGTGGGCCG
>PWMM01000019.1 GCA_003558195.1 Syntrophomonadaceae bacterium | reverse complement strand
CCAACCAAACCAGAGCTTTAATGCGGCATGGCGATATCAGGATGCTACTCTTAGATCCAAACTTGGCTGCATACCAGGAACCGCAGGAAGGGGATCCCCCGGTAGTGCTTTTAAACGAAATTGAAGCTGGTCCGGAAAAACCAACAGCTGAAGAATATAAACCTGTTCCTGATGATAATGAACGATTGGCTGTTTTGCAGTTCACATCCGGGTCCACTGCCGACCCAAAGGGTGTTATGTTACCACATGGTATATTGAGCAATAATATTAATGGCATGATTGAAGCAGCCAGGGTAGTAAAAGATGATATTTTTGTATCTTGGTTGCCGTTATATCATGACATGGGTTTAATAGGCTTATTGACTATTCCTATGGCCATTGGCTGTTCGCTGGTTTTAGCCGCTCCACAGGACTTTTTGTCTCGTCCTGCTGATTGGATGCGCTGGCTTCACGATTACCGTGGAACTGTAACTTCAGGCCCGAATTTTTCATGGGTATTGGCCACCAGGGCTTTACGGCGCATGAATGATACTGGAGAATTGCTTGATCTTTCACCACTGCGGATTGCCTTAAACGGTGCTGAACCGGTTGATCCTGAGGTGGTTGAAGGTTTGATAAATACCTCTAAGGAGCATAGTTTTAAACCTGAGGCAGTTTTTTGCGCTTTTGGAATGGCAGAGCTGTCACTGGGGGGAACTTTCCCACCTCCATTAAGGGGTGTTTACGTGGATGCTGTTGATCGAAATGCCCTGGAAACTGAGCGAATTGCCCGGCCCAGTGATCCCGGTGAAAAAGTAACCAGGTGCTTCCCCCTTCTTGGAAAGCCAATCCCCGGTTTGGAAATGAGAATCAGAGACGTTGAAAGCGGTCTAATTAGAGGAATGCGTGAGGTTGGCGAACTGGAAATTAAAGGATCATCGGTTATGACCGGTTATTATAAAAGACCTGATTTAAATGAACACTTATTAAAAGACGGGTGGTTAAAAACAGGTGATCTGGCATACCTTGTTCCCGGCCCGGATAACAGCTCCCCTGAGCTAATTATTTGTGGAAGAATGAAAGATGTAATTATTATTGCCGGTAGAAATATATTTCCAGAAGATATTGAAAGGGCTGTCGGCGGGGTTGAAGGAGTGAGGGCCGGCAATGTGATTGCTTTTGGTGTTGAAGGGAGTAAGCGTAAAGAATCGATTGTTGTTGTCGCTGAAACTCGCTCCGATGATCCTGAGGCCGTAAGGAGAGCTGTTCGCCAACAGGTAATTGGCTTGATCGGCTACCCGCCCAGGGACATAGTAATGGTGCAACCCGGAACGCTACCCAAGACAAGCTCTGGTAAATTACAGCGGAGCCTTTGTTGCAAGCAATATCTTGATAATGACCTGATAACTTTAATGTAATTTTTGATAAGAGCTGCACTCAGCACCATAACCTGGAGAACCCGGCCTCAAAAAGCTAAATCCTTAAATAACCCTTTGTGAATTCAATGTAAACCGGATTCTCCAGGTTTCTTAAAATATTTTAGTAAAATTATTGCTCCCCGGATCACTAAAAGATACTTTAAAAAATATGGCAGGGTTTTTATATTATATGACAATTAACTGAAATATTTATGACTTTTTATGTCCTCGTTACTTTTTAAAAAGCAACTAGCAGGCCCAGTCAGTGAAGACAGGAGCGGTAAATAATTGATTATGAAAGGGATTCTTCCTTTAGTTTTCTTTAAAAAGAGGGTGTTTAGATGAACTGCCTTTACCAGCGCTTTTGGCATACCACTGTGCGTTATAAAAACCAGAAGTTAGATCTTGAAACAACTTACTGTGATTCAAAGCAAGAGTTATGTGCAAAAATGGTGGTCGCTCCTGATAGTTTTGAAGTATCTGAAGCCTGGTGGGAAGTATACCGTGCTAAAGGTTACAGTAGTCCTGCAAGATTCGAAATCAAGGCTTTAAAGGGGATAAAAGCTTATTTTGGCTGCGGTAAGGAATTACATAAAGCCCTTGAGTTTTTAAACTTTCCCGCAGCGAGAGAGCTGTTTGCTGAGGGAGTAAGGGGAGTGATTCAGGCTGAATCATTCCTCTGGAGAAAAAGAGGATTTGCAGATGCTAAAGATTACGAAGAGCACTGGTATAAGCTATTTAAAGGTGGCTGCCGTTATTACAATAACGTTGACCGGGTAAATATATCCTGGTATGACCATGTCGGCTATACGGAGCGAGCGGGAACCCTTTTTAATCGTTTCAAAAGTCAATTTATGACCCTTGAAGGTGAAAACTGGCAGCTCAGGGGCCATTTCGTTGATTCGTTTCATAGTGTAGCCAGCTTCATTGAGTTTGAAAAAGAAAGCACAGCTATTTTGAAGGCAACCGGAGAAATATTGCGAGCCCCGGATCCGGTTTGTAAGGAGGCTTCAACATTTATGTGCAGCCTGGTAAATAAAAAGCTTTCTTCGTTAAACAAAAAGGAAATTGCTATATTGCTGGGTGCGGAGAATGGTTGTGTCCACCTGATCGACCTGGTTGCAGACGGGGCCTCTACTTATTCCCTTTACATGAATTAAGCTAAAAGGTGTCATTACATTGAAAAAGGCTTCAGATTAAATTCCGAAGCCTTTTTATGTAATATATTTTTGGTGCCGAAGGTGGGAGTCGAACCCACATGCCCGGAGGGCGCACGATTTTGAGTCGTGTGCGTCTGCCTGTTCCGCCACTTCGGCCCGCGATTTATAATATATTAGCATAAATACCTTTTGAAATCAATCATTCAAAAAGCTGCTGCTTGGAGAAAAGAATAAATGATGTTCAGTTATCATTATTAAGGCAAGAAGTCAGAGCAATAATTTAATTTTATCAAGTTAATATATTCACAAAGCAGGTTAAAAAGCTTTCCTATAGAAACTATTAAATAGTAAAAGTAATTTATGATTAAACCAAGGTGAGGTGAACGTTTATGACTGACTTGATAAAAGGCGGGGCATACTTGCTGGGTCCGGTTGATGAATCCACCGTGTTTACCCCGGAAGATTTTGATGACATGCACCTTATGGTAAAAAAGACATCATATGATTTTATGAAAAATCGTGTGGAACCACAAATTGACGAGATTGAGGCAATGACTGATGGCGTAATGACGGGTTTGTTAAGAGAAGCAGGAGAACTGGGGCTTTTAAGCAGCGATGTTCCAGAACAATACGGGGGAGAAGAAGCAGATAAAATAACAACAAATATAATTGCAGAGTGTGCATCCTTGACCGGAGGTTCTTTTGCTACTGCTTTTGGTGCACATACAGGAATAGGGACTTTACCGATAGTTTTTTTTGGTACTGAAGAGCAAAAACGGAAGTACCTTCCGGGACTGGCCAGTGGTGAGAGTATTGCTTCATATGCTTTAACCGAACCTGAGGCCGGTTCAGATGCTTTAAATTGCAAAACCAAGGCTGTTCTTTCCGAAGATGGTAAGTACTATATATTAAATGGTGCCAAACAATATATTACCAATGCTGCATGGGCCGACGTTATTGTAACTTACGCTAAGATTGATGGTGAAAGATTTACTGCCTTTATTTTAGAAGCAGACACCGAAGGAGTCTCTATTGATCCTGAAGAGAAAAAAATGGGTATCAAAGGATCGTCCACTTGCAGTGTAATCTTAGAAGACGCCAGGGTGCCTGTTGAAAATATGCTCTGGGAAGAAGGTAAAGGGCACCAGGTCGCCTTTAACATTCTTAATATCGGCCGGTTTAAACTTGGTGCAGCTTGTGTCGGGGGCAGTAAATCGGTGATTGATTTTGCAGTTGAATATGCTTTGCAAAGAGTTCAATTCAACCAGCCAATTGCGGAATTTAACCTGATGAAAAATAAATTTGCCAATATCGCAATCCTGACATACCTTCAAGAAAGCATGGTTTATCGCATTGCTGGAATGATTAACGAGAGGCTTGAAGAGGTGCAAGAAAGTGGAGCAGATTTGTCTGATGTGGCCAAGGCAATTCATGAATATGCCATAGAATGTTCTATTTCCAAGGTTTTTTGTTCAGAAAGCATGGATAAAGTTGCCGATGAAGGAGTGCAAATATTTGGCGGGTATGGTTACGGGCAAGAATACCCGGCAGAGCGTTCTTATCGTGACAGCCGGATTAACCGTATTTTTGAAGGGACTAATGAAATCAATCGAATGCTAATTCCGGGAACATTGCTTAGAAAAGCCATGAAAAATGAATTGCCGTTTATGGAAGCAGTAATGAGCCTGGGGGGAGCTTTAAAGCAGCTTAAAGATGCTGAACTACCGGATAAAAGGCCAGATAAAGAGGAATTCTATCTTAAGAACATGAAAACACTTTTTTTACTTGCCGCCGGAAACGCCGCTCAAAAATTTGGTGAAAATATAACCAATGAACAGGAAGTGCTCAGTCGACTAGCAGACATGGCTATAGAAATATTTGCAGCAGAGAGCGGATTTTTAAGGGCAAAAAAAATGATGGCCAATGGTGAAAGCGAAGAAGCTAGTCTGGCCATGGAGATGACCTCTTGCTTTATCCACGAAATGGTGCCGAAAATGGAAGCCTGGTCTAAAGAGATTATTGCCGGAACCCTTGAAGGCGAGGAAGCAAATAAAGCTTATTCTGGAATTAGCTTGTTGACAAAGTATGAACCAGTTAACATTTTTGCACCTAAGCGAAATATTGCCGAAGCTGTCTATGCATCCAAAAAATACTTTCTGGATCGCATTTAAAATTTCATAAGTTAAGATAGCTGCGCCTTAAATCCAAATTGATCAATAAAAAGAGGGAGCGTTTCTTGCTCCCTCTAATATTAGAAATCACATAAAATACTTAAGTTAAATGGCTCTTTCAATCTTGCCAGCTTTGATACAACGCGAACAGACATTGACTCGTTGTGGTGATCCGTTCAGCATAATCTTGATTCTTTGAATATTGGGGCGCCATTTTCTTTTGGTTTTAATATTAGAGTGGCTAATTTGAAAGCCTGTAGTTTTGCTTTTGCTACATACTACACACACCTTGGCCATTTTTAAACCTCCCGGCTCTGTTATAATCACGCGTAATATTTTAGCATATAAAAATGGACGAAACAAGATTTTTTACTTAAATTATGCAGGTTATAACAAATAAATAGCGAAATTCAAGAGTAATTAAGTCAAAAATCATAAAGGAGGAGAAAAATTGGCCAGGGCAATTTATCCCGGTAGCTTTGATCCGGTTACAAAAGGACACTTAGATATTATTAAAAGATCCAGTAAAATCATGGAACAGGTAACAGTTGCTGTTTTGGAAAATCCACGTAAAGTAGCTACCTATAATATTGAGGAACGGGTTAAAATGTTGATGATAGTCACTGATCCCTATCCCAATGTTAAAGTTGATTATTATAAAGGCTTATTAATTGACTATGCAAAAAACAATAATATTAACATTGTTATTAAAGGCTTAAGAGCCATGTCTGATTTTGAATTTGAATTTCAGATGGCCCTGGTCAACCAAAAGCTAAGTCCTTCCATAGAAACTTTGTTTATGATGACCAATAATAAGTACTCTTTTTTAAGCTCAAGCATAGTTAAAGAAATTGCCAGTCTCGGAGGAGACATTAGAAGCCTCGTTCCTCCTGAAGTGCATGAAATTATTATAGGGAAATATCAAACTTAATCAATAATGCTTAAAAATCTGGCGAAGATTGGGATTTTAAACTACTGGTAAACTTACCAGGATAAAAACCAGGGGTTTATAGCCTGATCAGCAGTGGGAAGGGTAACCGGGTAACTGCAAATAACTTCAGGAAACGAAGCGATTATAAATTGAAAGGCATGGTAATGCTGGCGAAGCCAAGCAAAAAGTGGGTTAGTAAGCAAAAGCTGCCCGCCGGAGCTTGACTTTCAATTAGGTTTTTCATAATAAAAATCCGCTTAAAAGACTTGATCCTGATCTGCTTCTGTTTTAGGCAGTTACTAACCCGGCAGTTTGTATCCTGTTAGCGACATAAAAACTATATTAACCAGATTTTTTGGCATTAGCCACTATAAATCTGGCCAGTCGTTTTTTGCGTCCATCTTTGTAACCTGCATTGTAATTGCAGGCCATACTGCTAAACAGCAAAACCGGTATAATCACAGTTATTGAGATCAAAAAAGCATAAATTGATACTGCAGGGCTTTTTAAATAATATAGCTGAGTCGATACTTTGAATATATGGTAAAATAGCCCTGGCTGGATCATTTTTTTATGCATACGTAAAAGGAACAACAGATCTGAAGGTAGGTTGGATTATTGAAAGCAAAAAAACTTATTACTATTTTTCTTTTAGTTCTATTTTTGGGTTTTGCCGGTTATTTTATTGAGTTAGATTATTATGTAGTAAGGCCCAGCAGGGCCGTAAATTTAAAGGATATTGTGGAAGCAGAAGATTTATATAGCTTGGATAGTGGCAATTTTTACCTTTTAACTGTGACTCAAAGCCAGGCTAATATTATTAGTGCTGCAATCGGAGTAATTCACCCTCAAATGCGATTAAATCCCAGGGAAAGAGTAATCCCCAGAGAGATGGATGAAAAGGAATACCGGGAATTATTGCGTGAGCATATGAGTGAAAGCAAGCATATCGCCCAGGTTGTGGCCTTACGCAGGCTGAACTACAATGTTGATATTAAAAGCGACGGGGTTGAGGTTATTGATTTTCTGGAAGATGCTCCTGCAGAAGGTTATCTTGAAGCTGGCGATATTATAAAGTACTTGGATAATAAACCAGTTATGCTTGCTTCTGAAGTACAATTGCTGGTTAAAGATCGTAATGTAGGGGACGAGGTAGCTTTGGAAGTTTTACGTAACAATCAATTAGTCAAGATATCTTCACCAACGGGACCTCATCCAGATGATGAGACTTTACCTTTTTTAGGGATATACATTCAAACTATGCCCTGGGAACCCCTGATTCCGCTTAATATAAAAATGGACACTGGAAATATTGGAGGACCATCGGCTGGGATGATGTTTACCCTTGAAATCTTAAACCAGTTAACGCCCGAAGATCTAACCGGAGGTAATGAAGTAGCCGGGACCGGTACAATTGATCTGGAAGAAAGGATTGGAAGGGTGGGTGGTGTTCCTCAAAAAGTTTTTTCTGCTGAAAATGCAGGAATTGAATACTTTTTAGTACCTGAAGGTAATTATCAAGAAGCTCAAAATGCTGCCCGCAATATTACACTTGTGCCTGTAACCGAGCTGGAGGATGCACTGCAATTTTTAGAAAGTATAGTAGAATAATATAATCAAGATTTTGACATACTTCATTGACGGTGCTATACTTTTTTACAGAAGGTAAGTTGGGACCGAGTAAACAAGGCAGTCGCGGAAAGAAACCGCAAGGTTCTTTTCGAGGAAAGTCCGAGCTCCGCAGGGCAGGGTGCTGGGTAACGCCCAGTGAGGGTGACCTTAAGGCCAGTGCCACAGAAAAAATACCGCCCGGCACTCAGTGACGAGAATATAAGTCAAGATGTTTTATGTTTTGGTTATTGGGTGTCGGGTAAGGGTGCAACGGTGCGGTAAAAGCGCACCAGAAACCGGGAGACCGGTTTGCTAGGTAAACCCCACCCGGAGCAAAACCAAATAGAGGGAGGACGAGGTTGCCCGCCGACTCCCCGGGTTAGGTTGCTTGAGGTACCAGGCAACTGGTATCCGAGATAGATGACTGCTACTTTCCTGAATCTATAAAATTTGGGTAAGACAGAACTCGGCTTATTAGTTTGCTCGGTCCTAATACTTGCTTAAAATCCCTGATGGGATTATTTTTTTACTGCAAAGGACCTGCGTTGCCTGCATTTTTAATCCTGCACTATCTAAATTGATCGCCTGTTCTCCAAGGTGGCTTAGTAAAGGACGAGTTAGGCTTATTAAATGATTTTATCATTATTTTAATGGTAAAAAACAATCATCACATATTAATTCTATTGTGGTAGAATAACAAAGATAATAATTTCTGCAGGGGATGGTTTTAAGTTGTCTGATTGGATTAAATTTATGGGAACAGCCGGGGCTCGGTTTGTTGTTTCTAAACAACTCCGCTCATCTGCAGGGACATGGTGTTTTTTCCAGGGTAAAAATATTTTGATTGATCCCGGACCGGGGACTTTGAAAAGCTGTTTTTCGCGAGAGCAAGTTTTAAATCCTGAAAATCTGGATGTAGTAATTCTTTCTCACCGTCACCTTGATCATTCAAATGATGTGAATGTTATAATTGAAGCTATGACTCATGGTACTTTTACCCAGAGAGGGCATGTATTTGCTCCAAGTGATGCAGTTAATGGCTATGAACCGGTGATTTTTTCTCATGTGCGTGGCGCAGTAGAGAGCTTACAGGTATTAAAAGAATGCAATAGTTACAGGGTTGATTCACTATTATTTGAAACACCGATCCGGCATGATCATTCAGCAGAGACATACGGCTTGAAATTTTACCTAAAAAAGGGTTGTGTGTCTTTTATAACCGATACTAAGTATTCGAAAGGCTTAATCGATAAATACAGCGGAACTGATCTGCTCATTATGAATGTATTGTTAAAAGAGCCGTTTCCAGAAAAAGATATCAAACACTTAGACTTGAAAACGGCCCGGTATTTAGTAGAGGGTATCAGGCCTCGCCTGGCTGTAATGACCCATTTTGGACTAACCATGTTAAACAACGATCCGGAATTATTAGCTTCAGAACTGACGAAAAAAACAGGAATTAAAGTAGTTGCTGCCACAGACGATTTGACCCTTGAACTGGATCAGGTTTTGTAAAATAATTTAAAAATAGTATGGCTAATAGATGGAGGTATTAAAAATGGGCTTTTTGAGCGCGACTGAGCAGTACAAAATATTAACTGAAAACATTTCAGAAATTATTACAGATGAAGAGTTCCGGGGCAAGCTGGAAAGAAGTGTGAAAGAAAACAAACCGCTTCGATGTAAACTGGGCATTGATCCTTCCGCTCCTGATTTGCATATAGGACATGCTGTTGTATTGCACAAGTTAAGGCAATTCCAGGATTTGGGCCACCATGTCGTTTTAATAATTGGCGATTTTACTGGAATGATTGGAGACCCTACCGGTAGATCTGAGATGCGCAAACAGCTAACCGAAAAAGAGGTTATGGAAAATGCTCGGACTTACCAGGAGCAGATTTTCTTGATTTTAGATAAAGATCGCACCGAAATGGTTTTTAACAGTGAGTGGTTAGCAAAACTTAATTTTGCGGATGTTATTAAACTTGCTTCGCAATTAACGGTAGCCCGGATGATGGAGAGAGAGGACTTTGATAAAAGATATAAAGAGAATATCGCTATCGGCATTCATGAATTCTTCTATCCCTTAATGCAGGGATATGATTCCGTTGCTGTCCGGGCCGATATCGAATTTGGCGCTACTGAACAAAGATTTAACTTGCTGATGGGCAGACAACTGCAAAGAGATTACGGCCAGGAGCCCCAGGTAGCTTTTACCATGCCTATTTTGGTTGGCACTAACGGGGTTGAAAAAATGAGCAAAAGCCTGGGCAATTATATCGGGCTTACCGAATCACCAGATCAGATCTATGGCAAAGCGATGTCCATACCAGATCAATTAATGGAAGAGTATTTTCGCCTGGCTACAACTCTCCCTTCTGGTGAAATAGATTCCCTTTTAGAGTCATTAAAAAAAGGAGAAATGCATCCCCGCGATGCCAAGATGTATTTGGCCAGAGAGCTTGTTACCCTATATCATGATGATAAAGCAGCCAGAGCTGCTGAGGATAATTTCAAGCAGGTATTTCAAAAAGGCCAGATGCCAAGTGAGATGGAGTCTTTTCTATTTAAAGGGCCTCTTCCCCTGGTAGCAGTAATGGTTGATGCAGGGTTGAGCTCCAGTAAAAGTGAAGCCAGGCGCTTGATTAAGCAAGGCGGGGTTAAAGTAGACGGTGATATTGTTGATTCTATCGATTATGAATTAAAGCAGCAAGATGACAAAGATTACATTATACAGGTGGGTAAAAGAAAGTTTGCCCGGGTGAAAGTAAACTAATCCAAGAACAAGAAAAGCGGATCTGCATTAAAATAGAATAATAAGTAATATTGAGGCCGCCTGGATTTCAGGCGGCCTTTTTGAACGATTATTTTTCTGTATAACCTTCTTTTATGGTAGCCACAACCTGTGGATCCATCAGGGTGGTTACATCGCCAAGATCTCTTTGTTCTGCAATATCTCGCAACAGACGGCGCATAATTTTACCACTGCGAGTTTTTGGCAACTCATATGTGAAAAATATTTCTTCAGGCCGGGCAATTGCCCCGATTTTTTTACCAACATGGCTTTTTAATTCCTGGACCAATTCGTCACTACCTTCATATCCCTCTTTAAGAGTTACAAAAGCGGTAATAGCATGGCCTTTTATTTCATGTACTTTGCCAATAACCGCTGCTTCAACAGCAGCGGGATGCTCAACCAGGGCGCTTTCTACTTCCATAGTACCTATTCTGTGCCCTGAAACGTTTAGAACGTCATCTACGCGGCCCATAATCCATAAATATCCATCTTTATCTTTCCATGCCCCGTCTCCGGTAAAATATAAACCAGGGTATTGTTTCCAGTAAGTATTTTCAAAACGCTCCGGATCTCCATGTAAAGTACGTAGCATTGCCGGCCAAGGTGATTTAATAACCAGAAATCCCCGCTGCCCTGCTTCAGTAGGATTACCATTATCGTCTAGAACGTCAACCTCGATCCCGGGAAAGGCCCAGGAAGCAGAGCCTGGTTTGAGAGGTGTTAATCCGGGCAAGGGAGTGATCATAATCATACCCGTTTCAGTTTGCCACCAGGTGTCAACAATTGGACATTTTCCTTTACCGATATGCTCGTGATACCATAACCAGGCTTCCGGGTTAATTGGTTCACCGACTGAGCCCAGTAAACGTAAACTGGAAAGATCACGTTTATCTACATGATCATTTCCCCAGCGCATAAAAGATCGAATGGCTGTCGGAGCTGTATAGAAAACAGTTACCTTATATTTTTCAACAAGTTCCCAGAACCGATCCCGGGAAGGGTAATCCGGAGTTCCTTCGTAAATAAAAGTGCTGGACCCGTTTGATAATGGGCCATAAACAATATAGCTATGGCCGGTAATCCAGCCTATATCGGCAGTGCACCAATAAATATCATCTTCCTGGTGATCAAAAACATACCGAAAAGTGGTATTTACTCCTACCAGGTAGCCTCCGGTACTATGAAGAATACCTTTTGGTTTGCCTGTCGTCCCGCTGCTGTATAAAATAAATAATGGATCTTCTGCATCCATATTCACCGGTTCAAAGCGATCGTTTGCATCTGCCATTAATTCAGACCAGCCTAAATCTCGTCCTGGTTTGGTTTTATATGAAGTTCCAGTACGCTTTACAATAATTACTTTTTCAACACTCGGGCATTCTTCTAAGGCCTGTTCAGCTGCATTACGCATGGGTATAACTTTACCTCTTCTGTTAGCCCCATCTGCTGTTATAACCATTTTTGACTCTGAATCAAGTATGCGATCTTTAAGAGCTTCAGGGCTAAAACCGCCAAAAACCACGCTATGGATAGCTCCAATCCTGGTACAGGCCAGCATTGCTATAATTGCCTCTGGAATCATGGGCATCCAAACTGTTACGGCATCACCTTTTCCAATCCCCAGCTTTGTCAGCACATTGCTAAACTTACAAACTTCTTTTAAAAGTTGCTTGTAAGTTAAAACCTGAGTATCTCCTTCTTCACCCTCAAAAATTAATGCTTTTTTATCGCCTAGCCCGTTATTTATGTGGATATCCAGGCAATTTTCTGATACATTAAGCTTTCCATTAGTAAACCACTTGTAAAAAGGTGGTTTATCATCATCAAGAATGCGGTCCCATTTACTATTCCATTTTAGGTTTTTAGCCATTTTAGCCCAGAAAGCTAAGCGATCGTTTTGAGCTTCTCGGAACAGCATATCATCGTTAACACGTGCCGATTTTGCAAATTTAGCAGAAGGTTTTAATGGTTCAAATTGGCTGTCTGCTATAAAATCTTCAGATTTTTTATCCGTCATAGACTGATCCTCCTTTTGAAATGTTTATAAAAGTGTTTATTCTTAAGTTCGCGTTAAAGAAGTTGAATACCTGCAACATTCAGGCAATAATTTTAATAGAATTGATAGCATATTAAATAGATCTTAATTTGCCCGTTTTTAAGATTCAGTATTTGTCAATTGCTTAGTTTAAAACCTTTGTTAAAAAGCAGATTTCCAATTATCATTTCAAGGATAATTTTTTTAAGAGGATTAAGCTCTCAGGTGAGCATATATAATGGTTCTAGTTTTTATGAATTGACCCCAAGGCAGCAATTTGAAAAATGCTTGATCTCTTCAGAACAGATGTTAGTCCCAACCCTGGCCAATAAAATGTTGCAAGGGTGTTCTCTGACTTCCGGGTCTTCAGTTTCCCAGGGTACAAAGTTGTACTGCTTAAACATTTTAAGCATTATATTCCGGTAGCTCCATGGGTCAAGGCAAGAGGTTTTCAAGTCCCAGCTGTGGACAGTATGAACAGCGATAACGATGAAGTTATCGAAAAAATTAAAGCTACTGTTTAAAAAGATTGTATCTAGAATAGTTTTTCCCAAACCTAGATTTCGCCAGGAGAGATCAGTTTCCATAGATCCCAGCTCCAGCAGTTTTGGAAAACACCGCTTAATCCACCAGGGGAATTCTGGCTTTTGGAAAGTAACATAAGAAATAATTTTGGTGGCTAAGGTTGCAGCGAAAATTAAACCGTCTTCTTGTTTTGCCAGTTCGATAAGGGCTTCATGTTGCCTTTTTGATGGCCTAAAGCAATTTAGTCCATCAGATAGCTGGTACTGGCAAAGAATTTCTGGCGCAATGGGTCCCCTAATTTGAAAACGTCCCAGCTCTGTTGTATGTATCTGTTTAACTGAATCGTAAGGTGGTTTTAGTACGTTAGAGTCATCTTGATTGGTTAAGTTACTCATAAATTATCCCTGAATTAATATTATCATATTTTCAGGTTTATATCACCAGCGAATCAATATAACTTTTAATTCAGATCTTTACAGCTGGCTTTAAAGCAATTAAAATAGAAATCCGAGATATATATTAAACATTTTTGGTAAAGGTAGTTGTCGAGCTAAAATACTGATATTCTAAATATTTTTAACAAGAGTATTAACCTAATTTTAAATGAAAATCGCACTTTTAATCTTGACATCAACTAGGGCCTGTGCTAACATATATCTTGCACTAAACAAGAAGATAT
>PWMM01000087.1 GCA_003558195.1 Syntrophomonadaceae bacterium | reverse complement strand
TAAATAAAATAAACGGTTATATTTCAATTGATACACCCCTTTGTTTTAACTTCTAAGCACAAATACTACTATTTATATAATAATTATATCATATATGCGAAGCTTAAAGTAGTCATTGACCTCAACATTCCAGGTTCAGTTGAAATTTCGCAATTATGTTGTATAATTAAATTAGTGGTTATTTATTATTCAGCTTGAACATTAAAGCACATATAATAGAAAATAAACACTGGAACCGCACGTCCTGCAAAGAAACCTAATTTAAAATCCACCATATCCCTTATCTACTGAACTTAACCTTTAACTTAACCTGTTATGTTATTTAATATATAGCAAAAACAGGGCATTTTCTTACGAAAGGGGTAATAAAGATGCAAAAGCAACTCTTAAGGACCCTTTTTCAGCGGGCAAAGGGAGAATCTTTTGCAGTAACCTACTGGGACGGAAACACCGAGGTTTATGGTGAAAATGGCGAACAACAGCCATCGATCAGGTTAATCCTCAATGAGAAGCTTGATCTGAAGGAAATGCTATGTGACCCGGAGTTAAAATTTGGTGAAGCCTACATGGATAAAAAAATTGATTTTGAAGGAGATCTGAAAACTGTATTCAGGCTTTTAATCCAGAACCAGGATCTATTTAACGGCTATAAAAACATGGAAAACTTTATCCAAAAGTTTTTAAAAAGCCAAAAGGAAACAAGCTGCCAGAAACAAGCTGAAAAAGTTCAATATCATTATGACCTGGGGAATGATTTCTATAAACTATGGTTAGACGAAACCATGAGTTATTCCTGTGCCTACTTTAAATCACCTGATGACTCCCTTGAAAAAGCCCAGTTACAAAAAATTGACCATATTTTGAAAAAACTGCAGCTAAAAGAGGGTGAAAAACTGCTGGATATCGGTAGCGGCTGGGGCTGGCTGATTATCAAGGCAGCTAAAGAATACGGAGTAGAAGCCCTTGGCATTACCCTGAGCAAAGAGCAGGAAGAAGAAACCAGGCTCAGGATCGCTAAAGAAGGATTATCGGATAAAGTCGCAGTAAAACTGGCCGATTACCGGGATCTGGCCGCTGAAGATAATACTTTTGACAAAATAGTAAGTGTAGGCATGTTTGAACATGTCGGTAAAGAATATATTCCTGAATATTTTTCCTGCCTGAATAACATCTTAAAAGAGGGCGGCCTTTCTCTTTTGCACAGTATAACCCGCCCGGATGAAAGGCCCCCTAACGAGTGGCTGGAGAAATATATCTTTCCCTGGGGTTACATCCCGTCGTTGAGAGAAGTAATTTGGGAGCTACCGGAGCATTCCTTTCACCTGATAGACTTAGAAAGCCTGCGTCTGCATTACGCCAAAACTACGGGAAAATGGGCCGATAATTTTGAAAAAGTAGTAGACCGGGTAAAAGAAAAGTACGGTGAAAGGTTTGTTCGGATGTGGCGCTTGTTTTTGGCTGGCAGTTCTTCATCTTTCCGTTACAGCGGACTCGATATCCACCAGTTGCTTTTCAGCAAAGGCCTTAAAAATGAGCTGCCCCTGACAAGGGATTATATCTATCAATAACTAGCCTCAAAACTGCACCGCCTACTTATAATCAAATCTATTAATCAGAAGCACACAAGCAATTCTAAAACTACTGTGATCGCCTAAAGAGCTATTATTTAATAGCTAAAAAATAGGCTCCCTCTTTCCCTGTTTTTTCTGTAACCGTGTTATAGTGAACTTCACTAAAAATTTCTGCCAGGTGTTTTTCTAAAGCCGTTTCCCGTTCCTGGCACCAAAAACAGGCTACCCCCCCGGGAACCAGGCAATGACTGATTAACTTTAGTCCTTCAGTACGGTAAAGATAGTAATTGGCAGGCAGGCTGAGCCAGCTACTGCCGTTATCAGTATCGACCATGACAATTTCATAGGCCTTTGAGTAATCTCTAACAGCACCGGCGGCCTCAGCTTTTAAAAGCTCAACAAAATCGCCATTAATTAGCTCAACCCGCGGGTCAAAAATAGCCCAATTATTAAACTGCCCCAGGGGTCCCCGGTTCCACCTGATTACAGCCGGTTCAATTTCGGACACAACCACTCTTTTAACCGCCTTAAAGTCCAGGGCCTCCCTCAAGCTGAATCCAGCGCCTAAACCACCCATAAGAACACTTAAAGAATCTTTATCCCGGACAGTGATTTTCTTTATAGCTTCCCTGATCGCCGCTTTTTCTGAAGCCCCGTTGTAAGTAGCCATGAGGAAAACCCCATTGTAAATAATCTCATATTCAGAGCCGCGGCGTTGCAGCTGAATCTCACCAGCTTTACCCAGGCACCTTTCAATCACTTCAACTTCCGGAGTTTCCCAATCCATCACTTTTATTATTCTCCTAACAGTGTATCAAAGTAAATCCGGCCTAAAATCTATAGCTATCCATGATTATAACATGGGATCTAAAGAGGTTTTTCTTGCGATTGACAAAGGCAATAAATAAAATTACCATAATTCCATGATGAAGAATAGTGAGATTCTGCTCTGCGACCTTGATGCCTTTTTTGCTTCAGTAGAAATACTGGACAACCCTTCTCTTAAGGGCAAGCCGGTTCTTGTCGGCGGCAATCCTGAAGGCAGAGGTGTGGTTTCAACTTGTTCTTATGAAGCAAGGAAATACGGAATCCATTCTGCCATGCCAATGAAAAAAGCCCTCTCACTATGCCCAGGAGCCGTAGTCCTAAAAGGACGAATGGAACGTTACAAGGAGCTCTCAAAAAAGGTCCGTTTAATTTTTGAAAGGTTTACCCCTGATATCGAGACTGTTTCAATCGACGAAGCTTACCTGGCTGTCAAGCAAAATCAGGGTTTAGATATTGCAAAAAAAATCCACAATGCAGTCAGAAAAGAGCTTAACCTTCCTATTAGCGTCGGGGTATCGGTAAACAAGTTATTGGCCAAAATAGCCTGCGAAAAAGCTAAACCAAATAATGTGGACACACTATGGCCTGAAGAGATAAAAGCTAAGTTATGGCCATTACCAGTGAGAGTTCTTCCCGGAATCGGGCCGGTTACGGGATCTAAGCTAAATAATTTAAAAATCAAAACTGTTCATGATCTGGCTAACCATCCAAGAGATGTTTTAATGCGTATTTTAGGCAACCACGGAGAGATCTTACACGGCTACGCCCACGGGTTAGATAATCGTGCTTTTGAAACCGAGCAGGAAATTAAATCAATCTCTGAAGAGACTACTTTCCCCGAAGATATTCATAGTAGAGAAATAATCCATGATATCCTTTTTGAGCTGGCAGCAGGAGTTGCTTACAGGCTTCGTTGTTCCGGCTATACCGCCAGAACCATAACTTTAAAATTGCGCTTCAAAGATTTTCGCACTATAACCCGCAGCAACTCATTACCGGAAAACATCCATAGCGATGTAGATATCTACAACATTGCTAAAATGCTTTTCGAAAAGCACTGT
>PWMM01000308.1 GCA_003558195.1 Syntrophomonadaceae bacterium | reverse complement strand
GGCAGCCTGGCTTGCGGAACTGTTGATAGCTACCTTTTATATCGTTTAACCGGTGGTAGGGTTTTTGCTACCGATTATTCCAATGCATCCAGAACACTTTTGTTTAATATTAAAACCTTAGAATGGGATCAGGAGTTGCTGGAGCTCTTTAAAACACCTCAAATAGTTTTGCCTGAGGTTAAGCCCAGCAGCCACTTGTATGGCTATAGCGACCCTGCGACATTTTTAAACATAGCAATACCAATTGGAGGTCTGGTTGGTGATCAACAGGCGGCATTATTCGGGCAGGCTTGCTATAGCCCGGGTATGAGTAAAAATACCTACGGGACCGGTTCGTTCCTGCTCATGAATATTGGCACTAAACCGGTATTTTCGGAAGCCGGACTTTTAACAACTATTGCCTGGGGAGTTAAAGAGCGGGTTGAATATGCCCTTGAAGGTAGCATTTTTATAACAGGAGCTGCTGTGCAGTGGTTGCGTGATGGGCTTGGCCTGATCAAGAAATCTTCCGAGCTGGAGGGACTTGCTGCGCAGGTTGAAGATAACGGTGGGGTATATTTTGTTCCTGCTTTTGTAGGTTTGGGAGCACCACACTGGGATCCTTATGCCCGGGGCCTGATGGTTGGCATAACAGGGGGAACCAGCGGGTCACACCTGGCCCGGGCCGTTATTGAAGCTATGGTTTATCAAACCAGGGACGTATTAGGAATAATGCACCGGGAAACAGGTTTGCCTTTGCAGGAGTTGCGGGTTGACGGCGGTGCCAGTGTAATGGACTTAATGTTGCAATTCCTTGCTGATATCAGTGATACAACTGTTCGCCGGGCTTCAACTTTTGATACCACTGCCCTGGGGGCAGCATACCTGGCCGGGCTGGCATCTGGTTTTTGGTCTGACCAGCAGGAGCTGGCAGAAAACTGGCGGCAGAGCGCTGCTTTCGAGCCTGAGATGGGTGCTGATAAACGGGATCTGTATTACCGTAACTGGCAAAGGGCAGTGCAGAGATCTCTTAACTGGGCTGAAAGTGATTTCAGTGAAATTGAACAGCAATAACTCTGATCGGCCATCAATTATTGTTGCATCTATCAATATTTGATTTAGTCAAATAAATATTTGCCTTAAAATAAGTATTAATTTCCTTAAAAAGGATAAATAAAGTAACTGCCGGGCAGTAACAAGCATTTATTAATTGGGGAAATAGAGTAAGACTGAAGTTTGATTAGTTTTACTTTTCTAGAGAATCTCCCTGTGGTAAGATCCAGGGGTATATGAAACTGGGTTCACTCTGCAGGCTGAATTCCTGACCTGAAATTGGGTCTGACTGTTCTTTCTCGGACAGGTAATCCTCCAGCAAGGGATCCCGCTCATAGTAACTGCTGCCCGGTTCTATAAAATAGCTATCACCTATAGGCTCAAAGTTTGCCACCAGGTCCATATCTTGCCCGATATGGAATGAGTAAATGATGTCGGTGCTAACTATTTCGCCATCCATGGTCCAGTTAACGAATATGAATTCCAGATTTGCCAGGGCTGAGACAGTTACTTTTTCAACTTCAGTGTAATCTCCACTGCCATAAACCTGGCCATCCAGGCGTGGCCTCGATGAAAGTTTGATCTCAAAAGTTTCGGGATTCTCGTTTACCCTGTGTTCTAGCAGTTCGAACCTGGCGGTTCAGGCTTTTCTTCATAAACAGCAGTCAGATCAACGTCCCGATCAGGTATGATGTAAGTACATTCCTTTTCTTTACTTAATACTTGATCATCAATAAATTAGATGATAAGGCTATAACCTTCGCTCTTTCTAGTCGTGACAGGAACTGCGTCATTTTCTTTGTACTTGATTGCACCTATTGCAGAACCTGCGTTTTCAGATTCTAAATCCAGCGTAGGCTCATAAAAAGTATTTTCAGCTTTTACTACAAATGGTTCTGCCTCCAGGGCATCTTTATCAAGATAGCTAAGTTTAATGGAATAGCGTTTATCTTTATCAACAGTTTAGAAATGTTTAAAGCTCAGGACAACTATACTGACTTGTTCTTCGTCCCATTTCAGTCCGCTTAGTATCAGAGCCTGCTAGCTGTTAATATCTGCTTCATCATCGGCCAGACCGTTATTCTGGTTATCCTGCCTCTGGTAATTACCCACACCAAGCTGGCCTTTAGAATTATCTCCCCAGGCTTAAAGAGTTACATCATTTTTTAGAGCAAAGGTTTGACCGGATGATCGAGGGTGTAATTATTTAACATTTTTTAAAAGGGGTTGAATTGGAGTAGCCCGGCTGGTAGTGGTACTGTCGCCCCAGGCTGGCTTCACGTTGAAGGCATCTCCATACCTGTACTTCAAACCCCTATAGTTCCTTAAAGCAGGCTACAGCATCCCTGAGCGACAGAAGATTAGCATTTACCTTTCCTTATGATCTATAGCCAATATTTTTATCTTTTAGGTAAAGGAGCTTGCACTGGCTATGCTTAAAATGTAACCGGATAAATTAGAAGAAGATTGAAAGTGAAGCAAAAAAGAGAACTTTCGCTCCGGTAAAGTAATTATTAGCAAAAAAATCAGGATTGGCGGCTTCTCAGTTTTGGATAATCAAATTAATTTAAAATTGTGCTGTTTTAGAAAAAATATTGTTACCAGTGTGTTGGAAATTTTTCTGGTCTTCTAGATTTGTTATACTCAATTAGTTATGCTATGATTTTAAGAATCAGCTGTTTTATAAATTGTTTATGCTTTACTTTTAATTCAGGAATCAGTAAAAATAATAGCACTGTAGTAAAGAACAACCGGAACCTTAAAAAGTCGATATTGCGGGAACTAATTTTTAGCCAGCACCTTTAAACAATGTTTAACTCAGAGTTTGCAGGTTTACTATAAGCTTTTTACAAGTTGTGGCAGCAGTTCAGGGTCAAAGTGCTTAAACGGTGCCTTAAAAGCTTGATTTTAAAATGGCTCGTCAATTACTTTGCACAGGCAAGCTTTTTTTGGGGTCTTTTAATGGATTTTACCGAACAGAGAAAGGATTAAAGGAGAATTTTTTTAAATGCAGGTTAATACCCTTGGAATGCCTGTTTAATTTTTCCACATCAAAAAGTGTATTTTTTAAGGGAATGAGTATCTTTACAGAAATGGGTGTTTTAGATGGTGCATGGTAAAGTTGCCCTCATCGGCTCTGGTGAACTTTCCGGGACCATGGTGGAAACCCATAAAAAACTTCTGGCCGGGATTAAACCGGAAGAGAAGGTGCTTTTCTTGGATACTCCTGCGGGGTTCCAGGAAAATTCTGATCTGATCTCTCACCGGGCAGTGGATTTTTTTAAGCGCCAGGTTTTGCAAAGGATGGAGGTCGCTACTTTCAAAGACGCAGACTCATTGTCTGATTCTGAAGTTGAATATACTTACCAGCTTCTTGGAAAAGCCGGGTTTGTTCTGCTTGGGCCCGGTAGCCCCACTTATGCGGTGCGCCAGC
>PWMM01000212.1 GCA_003558195.1 Syntrophomonadaceae bacterium | reverse complement strand
ATTTAAAAGAAATGCTCATTGTTCCCCAGCTGGCAAGCGCTTAAAGAAAAGCCTGTTAAAAGTCTTGCCAAATTTGTGCAGGACTTCAGAATTAAGAACCTAACCTGGATAAGCCAGTTCCTTAAAAGCTGTTTTTTTTAAATGAGCCCTTAAAATCCATTGCAGGTAGGCGTTTCCGGGATTACTGTATAAAGCTTTGCCAAATCAAGGCAGGGCTGCAGAAGTAAGGACCTAATTAATGTGCGGCTTAACTCTTACATTTTGCTATTATGAATGGCGTTGCCATAAATCTTAAAAGATTTCTTGTTCCAATAATACCCGGTTAGCTTCGAATAATTCACGTCCCTGTTTAACAAGCTCTTCTGTTTCCTGTCTGTATTCTGCCACTGCCCTTTGATCAACGATCATGTCCAGGTTAATCCTCACGTTATAACAGGCTCCGGTAAGAGCAGAGATGGCCTGCAGGTTAGCTACTGCCAGGTCAGTTACAGCCGAAGGGTTTCCTTTAGCTGCTACCTCTTCAATCAATGTAAGGACTCGCAGGCTGCCTCTTGCCGTATGCATGGGAATTTCTGCTGCATTAAGACCGGCTTCTGAGATAGCTTCTTTCCTTTTGGCCTTTTCTTGATCACTCTCTTTCGGCATCCGGTAGGCTTCCATAACCCGATTAAAAGCGACCGTATCTTCATCTATTGCTTCCAGCATCTTGTTCATCAGAAAACGCGCTTCCTCTCCAACTGCCTGTAAAGTATCGACAAAATCTCCTAATTTTTTACGGTTCTGGCTCAGGTTACAGTACATGGAAAGCAGCCCTGCAGCCTGGGCACCGGCTTCTGCAGCAACACTTCCTCCCCCCGGTGCCGGAGCATTAGAGGCTACTTCCCTGACAAACCTTTCCACGCTAAGATCTTTTAACATTATTTAAATCTCCTTGTAGCTTATAATCTGGTTTTTCTTTAAATGACTTTCATTATAACAGTGAAGCGGGAATCATGCCAGTTTATGCCGGTTTATGTCACCAGCTGCAATATCTTGCACCATCCTGGCAATTTTTGCATCAACAGGAGGAATTTCATGCCATTGCAAAATTTCCTTAATCATCGCATTTGCACTATCGCCAAAACTTTTACTGCCTGCTGCAAGCCAGTTCGCATAAGTATTGCGGTTAAAAAGATCGGTAAAGTGCATTTCATCCCGGAAATGATCCATGGTATGTTTCTCGGTAAGAAAATGCCCACCGGGACCCACTTTTTCAATCACATCAAGAGCCAGGGTATCAGGATTAACTTTTACCCCACAGGTTAAAAACCTGACCGCTCCGGCCCCCTCGTTACAAAGAAGCAAGTACTCCAGGCTGCCGGTCATGCCGGCTCCAATATAGCCTAAGTCGTGAACCATGTTGCCCCCGGACAGACCTGAAATAAGCAGGTTGAAACCTGCCTCCATGGCTGCCTGCTGATCAAAAATATGGGCATCTGAACAACCGCCGGTAGTAAATGAAGGCAAATTATAGTAGTCAGAAAGCTGTACCAGGCAGGCGCAGCCCAGGTCTCTCTGGGGATCACCATAAGAACAAACCGATGTGATCATATCCATCGGTGGAGTTCCTCCTCCATAGATAAAGGGAGCTCCTTCTTTCTTAAGTTGATGAATAACCAGCCCGGAGAGGCATTCAGCATTGGCCACTACCAGGGCGCCGGCAGTAGTGACAGGTGCCGTCGCGCCGCACATTACTGCCGGTATATAGATTAAGGGAATATTTTCTGCAGCAGCAGTAAGCAGCTTTTCCAATGCTGTCCGGGAATGGATTAACGGTGATGTGGGCTGGGCATAATGTATGATATAAGGGTTTTCGGCCAGCCTGTCCCTGCCTCCGACAACCAAGGCCGCCATGGCAATAATATCAAGCAACCCATGGCGATCATGCGCGTCGAAAACAATTGGTTTGGTTGTATTTAAAACCATAGCCTCGAAGTGATGGCGATCGGTTCTTTTTTGCGGCACGTCTGATGCCAGGGCCATGGCCATGACAAAGTCTATGTTCTCCAGGGCATCGCTGACTCTTGCTGCATTAATGGTATCTTGTTTTACTGTCCGCCTTCTTTCCCCGGTATTTAAATCTATAGTGTAGGGGGTGTCAGAGCCGGGTCCGTAGTATACACCACGCTGTGATTGAAGCGTCATCGCCAGGTTGCCGTTACGATCCCCTATAACCAGGCTTGATGGAACAGTCTGCAAAGCCTGCTCGATCATAAAGGAAGGAATTTTTGCCAGATCCCCACTGATGTTCGCCCCGCTGTCTTTTAACAGCTTCAATGCTTCTTGCTCACAAATTTTCACTCCAACCCTTTCTAAAACATCAAGAGTGGCCTGGTGAATATCATCCATTTGTTTTTTTGTCAGGTTGATTAATCCCATTTTGGGGAAATGCTTTTTATGATTGTTCTTATGCACTACTGCTGCCTCCCCGTTTTTTTGTCGCTTCACGATCGCCGCTCTCTAGAATTGCTTTGATCTCTTTTTGAATCTCAGGATCGAGCTCCCGGGGTCGATGACTTTCCAGGATTGATCGCACTTTTTTATTCGCTGCCTCTCCGAAAGTTAATCCTCCCGCAGCCTGCCAGATGTCAAAATTATTCCGGTTCAGGGTTTGAGGAAAGTACATTTCAGATCTAAAATGCTTCATGGTGTGATCTTCAGCCAGAAAATGCCCTCCCGGTCCTACTTTTTCTATCAAATCTAAAGCCAGGTGTTCCTCGGAAACATCAATACCTTTTAGAATATGTTTTACAGCTCCAACTGCCTCATTACATAACAAGAGATGCTCAAAACAGGAAGTCATACCCACACCCATGTAGCCCAGGTTATGAATAAGGTTCCCCCCGGCAAGACCGGCTATAAGCAGGTTAAACCCTGCCTCCATACCGGCTTGTTGATCGAAAACCTGGGCATCTGTACATCCGGCAGTAGTAAAGGAAGGTAAGTTATAATACTGCGAAAGCCTGACCAGGGCTATACAACCACGATCCCTTTCCGGGCCTCCGTAAGAACAAATTGAAGTACCCATATGCATCGGTGGGATACCTCCGCCGTAAATAAAAGGGGCCCCCGGTTTATAAAGTTGATGAATAACCAGGCCGGAAAGGATTTCTGCATTAGCCACCACCAGGGCCCCTCCTGAGGTAACCGGTGCAGTAGCCCCCAGCATGGGGGTTGTAGCATAAATAAGGGGAATTCGTTTCTCGGCACAGGTGAGCAGTTTCTCTAACGCCTCCCGGGAATGAAACAGCGGGGAACTGGGTTCAGCATATAAAGCCAGGTTTGGACGAGCGGTTAGCTTATCAAATCCTCCAACAGCCAGGCCGGCCATTTCAATAATAAACTCTAATCCTTGCCTGGTGTAGGCTGTAAATAGTATCGGCTTGGTGGTATTTAAAATCATCGCTTCAAACTGATGCAGGTCGGAAGATTCCACTGGAACATCAGTAGCGACACCCAGGGACATCACAAAATCAGTATGTTCAAATGCATCCACCAGCAGTGCTGTATTACGGTTATCTTGTTTAACTGGCTTACGGCGCTTTCCGCTGTATGGATCAATGGTATAAGGGACCTCGGAACCGGTCCCGTAATAAATATTGTTTCTTTCCATGGTGATCGCCCGCTGCCCTTCCCGGTCCGAAAGAGCCACCATTGAAGGAGCTGTGGAAATTGCTTTATCCACCAGCCATGGCGGTATTTTTACAAGATCACCATCAACCCGGGCCCCGCAGGCATGCAGCAATTCCAGGGATTTTTTTTCATGAACCTTAACTCCCACCCGGTCGAGAATTTCTAGAGTTGCACTGTGAATACGGTTCAACTGTTTTTCTGTCATAATGTTTAGGCCAATTGTACTCTGGGACAATTGATTAACGTGCATTTAATCGAACTCCTTGTATGAATTAATCGGACCAGGTATGGTCACCTTAAACCAGTTGATTAAGCTATTCAGCATTAAATATCCAAAGGTTTTTTGAGTTTTATAGTGCTGAACTTAAAAAAACAAAGTGCCGGGTAATGGTTGCCAGCATACTCCCGGCCAGACTTTTATCGCAAGATCGCTATTATAATTGGCCAGTCATAACCTTTGCCGCTTGCAGGATAGCTTCTTCAATCTGCTTGTATCCACTGCAGCGACAAAGATTGCCGGAAATTGCTTCCCTGATCTCTTCTGTTGAAGGGGCAGGATTTTTCTGTAAAAGGGCCCATGCGGACATGATCATCCCGGGAGTGCAAAACCCGCACTGCACCGCCCCTTTTTCTACAAAAGCCTGCTGCAGGGGATGCATAAGGCCTGCTTTTACCTGGTTTTTTCCATTAATGCCTTCAATCGTAAGGACATTTCTCCCCTGCACCTTGCCTGCTGGGATCAGGCAGGAATTAACTGCCTTTCCATCAAGTAATACTGTGCATACACCGCAATCTCCCCGGCCGCAACCTTCCTTAGTTCCGAGCAGGTTAAAACGATCACGTAAAATCTTAAGCAAGCTGAGAGATGGATCAGCATAAATGCTGACCGGTTCGTCGTTTAAATCAAAATTAATTACCTGTTCTTGCAACGGCTTCCCTCCCTACGTGACTTTCCTTGCTCTTACCAGGGCCCGCTGTAAGACCCTGCGGGCGAGAACTCCAACCAGGTGGCGGCGGTATTCTTCCGAGCAGCGGAGCATGCTACCTCTCACTTCTACTTCCGAGGAGGCGGTATATTCAATTTTTTGCCAGGTTAGCAAATCGGGTTTGGCGCCATGTAAAAGTTTTTCAGTTTCAAGCAGCCTGGTTGGCGCCGGTTTCGACGGGGCTACCACAACCCGTACTTCCTGAATAATATCATTAGCCAGCCGGACCCTGGCAGCTGCATTAACCAGGGGCAAGGCAAGTGCCGCCCTGGGGGCAAATCGCAGGAAGGCAGAACCTTCCCCTTTTTGAGCCGGCTTTATCAGAAACCGCAGTAAAATTTCAAACTTGCTATCCACAGAGGAGCGATTGTAGTCAGTGTAGAGATCTTCTATGAAAACTTCCCGGCTGCTCCCATCAAGATCGATTAAACTCGCTTTTGCTACAAGCGCCACCAGGGCTACCGCCGCATCAGCAGCCGGAGCAGCGCTGATTACATTACCTCCCAGCGTTCCCATATTCCTCACCTGCGGCGAACCTACCTGAAGAGAGGCCTCGCTTAAAGCTTCCGCTTCAGAACAGATTACTGAAGAGGCAGCCGTTTCAGCATGGGTCACACCGGCCCCGATAGACAAGAAGCCTTTGCTCCTTGAAATACCAAGAATCTCAGGTACAGATGAAATATCGACCAGTTCAAGAGGAAACTCTTCCAAAAAAAGATCGGTTGCGCCGGCAATCACCTGCGCCCTACCATCACTGGTTTTAAGGTTATTAATAGCTTGCTCCAGGGTTGAAGCTATAATGTAACTCAACTCCTGCACTCTCCTTTGGTAATGGCTCGATATACTTTTTCCGCGGTGATAGGCAGTGCAGTAACCCTCGCTCCGGCAGCATCTGCTACTGCATTAGCCAGGGCCCCGGGAACCGGCACCTGGACCACTTCACCAAGGCCCTTCGCTCCCAGTGGACCTTCGGGATCAGTGGTTTCTACAAAGTGATAGGTTATGTCAGGAACATCAAGGGCAGTGGGTATCCTGTAATCGGCCAGGGTTTTATTGACTACCCGCCCCTTATCAAAAAGGTAGCCTTCGTAACAGGATAATCCCACCCCCTGGGTTACACCGCCATAAACCTGGCCACCGGCAGAAAGAGGGTTTATAATTTGCCCTGAGTCATGAACAGATACGATCCTTTTGATGTTATAAGCCCCGGTTTCCCGGTCCACTTCAACTTCTGCGGCATGGGCAGCAAATGAATAAGTCACAGAGATGTTGCCATAACCGGTTTCATCATATTCAGCAAGCGGAGGCACATAGCTTCCCACCCCGGTGAGATTTAAACCACTGGTACGGTTGTGATGGTAACAGGCTACCGCTCTAAGTTCAATAATTGAACCGTCAGCGCTTTTAAGACAGCCTCTTTCCATTTTAATAGGTTTTCCGGCCATCTCAGAAGCGGCCCTTTCAATCATTTGCTTTAAGTCTACGGCAGCAAGCTGGACAGCCCTGCCACCAATGGTGGTTTGCCGGTTAGCCAATGCTCCCTGGGAATAGGGCGCTACCAGGCTGTCTCTAGAGTTAAGTGAGATCAGACCCGGCTCAAGACCTAAAACTTCGGCTGCTATGCTGGTAAAGACTCCATAAGTACCCTGCCCGTAATCCTGTTCTCCGCTAAAGATGGTCACCCGCCCATCCAGTTCCAGAACCGCCCGGGCCGAAGCGCCCCGAAAATCTTTATTGGCTACCAGGCTCCCACTGGCATGAATAGCGGCGCTAATCCCGTAACCATAGTTTTGATTTCGGTTAGACCAGCCAATCATGGCTGCTGCTTCCTTAAGGCAATCTTTTAAAGCACAACTTTTAATTTTTAAGCCGTGAACAGTAGTGTCACCGGCCTGCGTGCAGTTTTTCAGGCGGATCGCTAGAGGATCCAGGCCCAGTTTAGCTGCCGCCTGGTCAATTAATGATTCGCAGGCAAAGTTAGCAGCCTGGTTGCCGTAAGCCCGGTACTGAGCTGTCGGGACCTTGTTGGTATAAGCCAGGCAAGCCCTGGTTCTAATATTTGGAATACGATATACTGAGTCATTACGCTCCGAAAGGGTTTTTGTAACCCAGGGTGCCTGGGCTGAATAAGCCCCGTTATCGGTAATAATTTCCGATTCACGAGCCAGAAATGTTCCATCCCTGCGCAAGGCCATTTTGATTTTCAGTTCTGCTGCAATCATGGGGCGCCCTATAGAGAATTCCTCTTCCCGGGAAAGCTGCATTTTGACCGGTAACCCGGTGCGCTGGGCAAGCAGGCTTGATAAAAGATAAAGCTTCAGGTTGCCGTAAACCCTTCCCCCAAAACCGCCACCCATTATCGGCCCAACAATCCTAACCTTAGAAAACGGCAAGTCCAGGACATATGCCATTATCTCACGGACCATATCCGGCGCCTGGAGCGCTGTATGGACAGTCAAATTGCCCAGGTAATCAGATAAAGCCAGGCAGGCGATAGGTTCCAGGTAGGTTGGATGAATAGAGGGAATTGAAAATGTGTTTTCCACAACCAGGTCAGCTTCTCTGAAAGCCCGGTCCGGGTTACCCCGCTCCAACTCCCTTTGCCAGGCGATATTGCCCGGAATATGATCATGGATTTGCACTGCCCCCCTGGCCAGGGCTGCCCCGGGCTCAAAAACAGCAGGCAGGGTCTCGTACTCCACTTTAATAGCCTCTAAAGCCCTTAAGGCTTTTTCTTCATCAACCGCGGCGACAACAGCCACTTCATCGCCAATATACCGAACCCGGTCAGCAGCCAGGGGCAGTTCATCCTGCACCACAATCCCGTAGCGCTTTTGTTTTATATCAGAAGCCGTTAATATGGCCCTGACCCCCGGCAAGGCAGCGGCCCCGGCAGTGTCGATCCTCTTAATTCTGGCATGGGGATGGGGGCTGCGCAGTATTTTACCACAAAGCATCCCGGGAAACTGCAGATCAATACCATATAACGCCCTTCCGGCCACCTTGGCCCATAGATCCGGTCCCTGGTTTACTTTGTTTTCAGGGGGCTTATGGTTAGAAATAAATCCTTTTTCTTTATGTCCCGGTACCAGGATCACTCACTCCTTATGTTTAAACAAAGCTTGATCTAGCTGCCCGGTTTGACTGCAATTTACTGTACCTGCTAATCCTTTAGGCTCAAGTTTAATTGGGTTTAGTTTTAACCTTTCAACCAGGTCTGCCCCTTTGCCAGGTTCAATCAGGGGTTTCACCCTCCAACCGGTTTAATGCCTGCCAACCCGATCCAGCCTTAATTTTACCGTCATTTTTTAGCATTCTTTCTTTATGCTGCGTTATTTAACTATGAGCATACTTGAATAATGCATGGTAGCTTCGATCTGTTAATGTAAAATCCTTTGCAAACCAGGCAGTATCATTTCAATCCCCAGAAACAATTTTTATACCGGTGCTAGCAGGTTCATTTTGCGAACCAATTATTATAAAACCGCTCTGTCGAGGGCTGTTTAAAAATTTACAACCTAGTGGTAATTGCGGGCCACCTCAACTAAGGCCTGTACATTTTCCATTCTCGCATCCATAGGGACATCGCAGCCCGAGCTTAAAATGAAAGGACTGTAAGGGCTGATCTTATCAATCAAATCCTGGCAATATTTTCTAACTGCTGCGCCATCACCCCTGGCTAAAAGCAAGGCTGGCACATCGCCCATTAGTATAAAACGATCCTTGTAAAGCCTGGTGATTTCAGAAAGATCGGTAGAACCGTCGGTGTGGATGATCATTCCTTCCGGAAAATCACCCAGGTATGGCAGGTTCTTAGACCAGTCACAATCAAGATGAAGCATAATCTTCATTCCCGCCCGGTCCAATGAATCCAACATTTCCCATAAATAGGGCAGGGCAAATTGCTCAAAATGCCGGGGTGAGATCAGGCTGCAGGATGAACGATGTGCAGTTATCACTACGGCAGGAATATTATAATAGCGGGCATTTTCAACCGCGCTTTCCACAAATTCAGTCACCATGGCCTGCATAGCAGTGGTTACCAACCCGGGACAGACGAACAGGTCTTCGAAAAAACCAAACATGGTCCTGCCAGCAATTAAAACTTCAAAAGGAGCAGTCAGGGCTGATCCGCAAAGTAAAGGCACCTTTTTTTCCTGCCAGGCCTTTTGATCTTTTTCCCCTTCCAGTTTGGCCTGCTCAAAAAGTTCCGGCAGGCGGGCTGCCTCATACCCTGTAAAACGGGGTAAAAGCTTTGGTAAAAAGCGCTTCCATCCTCGCTCGGCAATATAGGTGTAATCATCACGGGAGATAGTCTCTTCACTTTCTCCAAACTGCCAAACAGAATCTTCGGGCAAATCACGACCGGGCAGGAAAATACGGTTTGGAAATCCCCCGGCCGCGTAAGTAAAGGGGCTCGGCAGGCGGCCGATGACAAATGCATCCGCACCTGTCTCCAAGAAGGTAGCAATCACAGCCTCTCTTTTAAGGGCTGGGTTTTCTATAAAGCTGCGGGCTGAAAGGCCCTGCCTGGCGGCTGCAAAGAAATCAAAATATAATGCCACCGGAATACGTTGACTGCTTTTTAACGGCCACCCCATCATGCTCAGGCTGCCGGTTTCTTGCTGCTGCCATATCACTTTAGCGATCAACCTTTCTGCTTTTAATCTACTATCCGCACCCCTTTAACTCCGGCTTACTTGTTCCCAGATCAAAGATAGCTATTTATCTTCTCAATAACCTGATCCGGTAAAGGCCTGGCGTGATCACCGTCAAGAATAGCAATTGCTTTTTCACGTGCTAGGTCGAAACAATCCTTGTTGCCCAGCTTTTCCCAGGTCTCCCACATCATCCGGTTGAAAACGGTTGGTGACCATATTTCATTTCGAAAATGCTTCATGGTATGTTCTGTAGCCAGGTAATGGCCGCCCGGGCCGGTTTCAACAATAGTATCGGTTCCAATCGTAGTAGAATTAACTTTAGTCCCGGCCCCGATATACCGGGCAGCACTGATAAAGTCTTCACACATGACTAAAAAAGGCAGGGAACCGGTTTTACCGCTATCTAAGTACCCCACATCATGAACCAGGTTGGCTCCACAGAGTTGATTTAAAAGCAGGCCCATTGCTGCTTCCATACCGGCCTGGGCATCGGGGACAGGCGCATTGGAACAACCGGCTTCAGTAAAATTAGGCAGCTTGTAAAAGCGGGCCAGTTCCGACATAGCACAGTAGTTCATGGCTGCATCCGGAGAACCATAAAGGGTTGCCGTGGTCTTCATCTCCATGGGGGTAGCACCTCCTCCGATAATTACCGGGGCCCCCTTCTTTTTTAACTGGGCGATAAGCAAACCGGAGAGGCTTTCTGCATTCATCTGAACTATAGTCCCGGCCTTGGTTACCGGGCAGGTTCCCCCGGCTACAACTCCGGGGGTATAAATAACCGGAATGCCGTAATCAATACAGGCAAACAGCTTAGACATCCCCTCATGGGTATGTATTAAAGGCGAAATGGGCTCGTCATACAGGATAATATAAGGATGGCTGCGCAGCTTTTCATACGAACCGTTCACCGCAGCAGCCATGTCAAAAATAGATTTTAAGTTTTCTTGATTGAAAGAAGTAAAAACAATGGGTTTTGAACTGTTTAAAACCAGGGCTGCAAACTGGTGCATATCACCCCGGGTTGCTTCTTCATCACCGGGTATGGCATTACTCATCACAAAATCATAATTGCCCAGATGGTCAATCAGTTTGGCCGTGTTGACAATATCCTGCTTGACCGAACCCCGTCTTTTTCCACTTTCTAAATCAATATGGAAGGGCAAATCTGATCCGGTCCCATAATAGGTGTGGTTGCTTTCAAGGTTCATGGCCGGTTTACCATCACGGTCATAGATATTAATTTTAGAGGGGGCTATTCTAATCGCTTCATCTATCAACCAACCGGGGATCCTGGCTACACGATTATGTACCAGGCAGCCGGCATCCTTTAAAAGCTTCAACGATTCTTCATGATCAACCCGCACGCCCACTCTTTCCAGCACATCAATGGTGGCGCTGTGAATTTCCTCCAACTGCCCGGTGCTGAACCAGGTTAACTGAGGAGATAGCTGCTCACTGTAATTAGACCGATATTTTGCTATTTTAAACACCTCCAGGTTTTAAATCCGCTTCTAACTATAGTTTTTGCTTTATAAACTTAAATTCACTACCATTTTCTATTTCAAGCACGGCTTGCCTTATTCCTGCAGGCAGTTCGGTCCTCCATATGTTTTCAATTTTTATGGGGCGGATCGATCATGATCCTGGTTGTTTGTAACGGTAAACCTGCAACCTGTAAGATCTAACCCGGACAAACCGGAGCCATAAAAGCAGGATTTCAAAGCGGCTCTTTATAAACCCTTTGCGAATCAGCCTTTAAGCGATCTAATAATAAATATCCGCCTGGGTTGGGCAGGATTTCAGAATTAAGGGCCTAACTGCCTGGCCGGCGTAACAAATCCGGCCGAGTAATAACTGCAGGACGTTAAAATTGATGCAGCTTAAGCAAACTTTTCGCTTTACAGGTGATTCAAACCCAGGCCTATAGTTTCATGCTCGTAGCCTTTAACCGGGGCTCCGATAGTTCCATATAAGACAACAGCAAGCCATTCACCATCTTCACGATGTTCGATGCTCCGGGGACCACGAGCCACTGTAAAAATCAGGCCAACTGTTCGCAACATATTACCAAGACCAAGTTGCCCGCGGCAGATGCCGATAAATGCATCAAGCGTGGCATGGTAGAGGGCATGTTTATCACGATAATAATCTTCACGGATCAACCCTTCTCGCTGGGCAGCAGTTTCTACGGCAGCAAAAATCTTTTCCGTGTTCATTGAACCCACCTTGCCTTTGATCATTTTAAAACCATTGCTTTCTGCTGTCGTTTTGAACTGCCTTTCCAGCTCACCGTCGGCCAGGGCGTACATTATTGCATTTTTCCCTATTGCTTCCATATATTGATGCCGCCTTTTTATTATTAGAACTCACTCTGGTTAAACCAGCCGCAACTGCCTGTTGCCACAGTAAAAGGTTAAGGATTAGGCAGTGCCATCTGGCGGTTAGAATTCCCCGAGCGTAAAGCCAGCCAGCAGGTTTAACAGTATTAAATACTTTAACCTTAGTTAACACCAGCTTATATTATAATGCTTTTCGTTTATTTACTCAAATTGATTTCTGCCTCAACAGCTTCCACCAGGCGGCCATTTTTTACAATTTCTACTGCCCTTTCAATCAAGGGGTAAAGGATTTGATCTTTTTCCAGGAAAGCCACCTCTTCTCGCAGCCGGTTATAGGCTAAGAGAGTACCCTTGCCAAGATATGCCGGGCCCTGAAAATCAATAGCCTGGCAGGCAACCAGCAATTCTAAACCCAGGACCTGCCCCAGGTTGTTTATAACCTTCCTTGCTTTACGGGCAGCAGTGGTACCCATGCTGACATGATCTTCCTGGTTGGCGGAAGAGGGAATAGAATCAACACTGGCTGGATGGCATAATCCTTTGTTTTCACTGACCAGCGAAGCAGCAGTATACTGGACAATCATCAAACCGGAATTCAAGCCACCGGCCTCGATTAAAAAGGGTGGCAAACCACTGAGCGAAGGATTAACCAGTCTTTCTATCCTTCTTTCAGCAATACTGCCCAGCTCGGCAACCGCTATAGCTAAAAAATCCATGGCCTGGGCCACCGGTTGACCGTGGAAATTGCCTCCAGAAAGCACCCTGTTTTCCTCGGGGAAAAGCAGGGGATTATCATTAACCGAATTTATTTCCACCTCTAGAATTCCCCGCACATATTCGAGCGCGTTCACGGTGGCTCCATGCACCTGGGGGATACAGCGCAGGCTGTATGCATCCTGGACTTTACGCTGATCGCTACCGATCAAGCTACTGCCTTCAATGAGCATACGGATTTTTTCGGCAGTAAAATAATGGCCACTATAATTCCGAACGGATGCAATCAAGTCGTCAAAGGCATCAGGTACGGCCTGCTGGGCCTCAAGACTTAAGGCTGAAGTAACCAGGGCCGTCTTACTTAAATTATCTGCATCCAGGAATGCCAGGGTACCAATAGCAGTCATGATCTGAGTCCCGTTGATTAAAGCAAGCCCTTCTTTTTCAAGCAAGGTTAAGGGCTCTAATCCGGCCGCTGCCAGGGCTTCAGCACCGCTCATCAACTCATCCTGATAATAAGCTTTTCCTTCACCGGACACTACCAGGGCCAGGTGGGATAACGGTGCCAGGTCACCACTCGCTCCCAGCGAACCCTGCTCAGGGATAACAGGGGTCACCCCCCGGTTCAGGATTTCAACCAGGTGTTCAACCAGGGCCGGGCGAACGCCGGAACATCCCCTGGCCAGGGCATTAATCCTGAGCAGAAGAACCGCCCTGACTACTTCTTCAGGCAGGGGATCTCCCACTGCTGCAGCATGGCTGGCAATGAGATTTCTTTGTAGCTGAATGGCATCGTCCCTGGAAATACTAACATCGCTAAAACGACCAAAACCGGTTGTAATCCCGTAAACCACTGCTCCTTGATTAATTAAATCCTCTAGCATGGCCCTTGACTTTTTGATACGGATTAAGGCTTCAGGATCTATACTGACAGGAACATAATGCCTGGCCACCCGTCCAACATCTTCAAGGGACAGGCTCATTCCATCAAGTTTAAGGGTTTTCCCTGTTTCTTTAAAGT
>PWMM01000017.1 GCA_003558195.1 Syntrophomonadaceae bacterium | reverse complement strand
TTATTATTGTATATAATTTCTTTTCCTTAATCAACTTTTCGGCGAATTTTCTTAAGAACGTTGACTTTTAACATCATTTTGGTACAATGTATCCTGACGCTTTGATTTGAAAAAATAACAAGGAGGTATCAGAGATGAGCGCTTTAGGCCGTCATATTTTGGCAGAATTTTATGGTTGCCCCGCGGATAAATTGTGCGATTTGGAACAAATCAAGCAATCCATGGTAGCCGCTGCCCTTGAGGCTGGTGCAGAAGTAAAGGAAACTGTATTTCATCAGTTTAGTCCTCAAGGTGTTAGTGGTGTGGTAGTGATATCCGAATCTCATCTGGCCATCCATACTTGGCCCGAATTTGGATATGCTGCAGTTGATGTTTTTACCTGCGGTCAAACAGTTGACCCATGGGTGTCGTGTAATTATTTGAAACGTGTTTTTTCAGCCCAAAATATGTCGGCTCGTGAGATTGAGCGTGGCATCTTTGACCTTCAGGTTAAATATAAGTCGGCAGCCAGTTGTTAAGAACCAGGTTTTGCTGGTTACCAATAATAACCGGTAGAAATACAACAGGAGGCTCATGTAATGCCTTTTGAAAAAGCTAAATGCTATATTGATTATACATCTCCAGGGACGGCTCATGTTTACGGGATTGAAAACTTTATCGTTAGTTTTAGAACCAGTTACCAGCAGGTAGAAATTGCCGATACTGCTCTGTTTGGCCGCCTCTTGATCTTAGACGGTAAAGTTCAGTCTGCGGAAAGCGATGAATATATTTACCATGAAGCCCTGGTCCATCCGGCCATGTTGATGCATCAAACCCCCAGGCGTGTTTTGGTCATTGGAGGAGGAGAAGGAGCCACCCTGCGGGAGGTTCTTAAACATCCTTCCGTGGAAGAGCTGGTCATGGTTGACCTGGACAAAGAAGTGGTAGAAAACTGTATGCAGCATTTGCAGGCCTGGCACCAGGGCAGCTTTAATGATAGCCGGGTAACTTTACACTTCATGGATGCCAGGGAATACCTGGAAAATGAAAAAGGTTTATTTGATATAATTATCAGCGATGTACCTGAGCCAGTTGAGCAGGGTCCAGCGCTTAAACTTTTCACTGTTCAGTATTTTAACCTGATTAAAACCCGCCTGACCAGTGAAGGATTGGTAGCCTTACAGGCTGGTGATACAAGCATGCCTTTTGTAGAATCGCATAGTGCTATTCATAATACAATCAGGCAAACCATGCCATTTGTCAAACCCTACCGGTCTTTTGTCCCTTCCTATAACACTGAATGGGGCTTTATCCTGGCCGCTCCGAGAAGCGATGAACTCCCCGGGGCTTTTGAATTTAACCGGTTAGTGGAATCACGAAAACTTAACTTAAAATATTTTGATGGAGAAACAAGCCAGGGGATGTTTGCAACCCCTAAAGATTTAAGAAAAGTATTAGAGGAAGAAAAAACCGTAATTGATGATGAACAAGTATTACCGATTTACTAAAACTTAGAATTAAGATAGGGAGGACCAAATGGGGACAAGAGAAAGAACTTTTTTAATGGTAAAACCCGATGGCATTCAAAGAAGCCTGGCTGGAAATATTATTGACAGGATGGAAAAGAAAGGTTTCAAAATGGTGGCATTGAAAATGATGCATATTTCTCACGATCTTGCTTCCCTTCATTATAAAGAACACGAAGGCAAACCTTTTTACCAGGGACTATTGGAATTCATCACCTCTGGCCCGGTTATCGCAATGATCTGGGAGGGTGATAATGTTATAGAAATGACCCGTACTTTGGTTGGGGCTACCGATCCCGGGAAAGCGGCTCCTGGGACTATCCGGGGAGATCTAGCTGTTTTCACAGGCAAAAATATTGTTCATGCTTCCGATTCTCATGAAAGTGCCATAAGGGAAACGGGGTTATTTTTTAAAGAAGAAGATATTTGCAGCTATCAACTAACTCATGAAGGATGGCTTTACGACTAAAACTATAGCTGTAAAATACTAATTATTCTAGTGACTTTTTACCAAGACGGCTGAAGCTTTTCAGCCGTCTTTTAGTGATGCACCCGGTTAAAAGGTAAGTCTTATTAAATATTTAATGAACCCGGCCCCCACGGATTATTTAACTTGATTTATTGGAAGCAATGAGCTATAATATATATAACTTATTAAGTTAGTAATATAAGGTGGTGTTAAAGCATGTTTGCTACAAAATGTCCCGGACAAGATATGCGATACTGGACTGCGGAAGATGTTCACGAGGAAATATGTCCCCAGTGTGGAGAGGTTGTTGAATTTTTTAAAACTGACATTCGTCTTCGCTGTCGAAATTGCAAAACCAGGGTTGCTAATCCCCGCTTTAACATGGGGTGTGCCGAATGGTGTGCTCATGCTGAAATGTGCCTGGGATCAGCTGCTAAAGGAATCAATAAAAAGTCATTTCGAACCGTTCTGGAAGAAGAATTCGCTAAATTTAAAGCAGTCAAGCCAGAATATAGGGAAACAATGAAATTGATAATCAATAAAGCAGAAGAGAAATGCCGTCAGGAAAATATTGATATGTTGCCTGTTCTAGCTTCAATTACAATCTTAACCCTGCTTAGACTTAATCAATTAGATAATCCCGAAAGCTATCTAAACAGGCTGGCAGAAGAGCACCACTTACCGGAGGAAGTAGTAAAAGAAACCAGGGCTATTTTGAACGGTTTTCTACCAGGAGAGCTGTTGGATCATAAAAATCAGGGAGTATCTATTAAAAATACAGAAGAACAGACAGAAAAAGTTGTACGAGAATTATTAGAGCATGAAATGTTAAGTATTGGTTAATAATCAGCAGCATCACTGAGTAATTAAATTGGAGGTTGAGTAATGAGTACACTGGTCAGGAAAATAATTTCTATTGATGAAGACAAGTGTGATGGTTGCGGACTATGCATTCCATCGTGTGAAGAAGGGGCTTTGCAGATTGTTGACGGCAAAGCAAAACTGATTAAAGATATCTATTGTGATGGCCTGGGTAATTGCCTGGGTGAATGCCCTCATGACGCTATTAAACTTATTGAACGTGAGGCAGAACCTTTCGATGAAAAAGCAGTGGAAGAACATCTATCTACACAACCGGTAAGCTGTGGTGCTCAGCAAATCAGGACCATGGAAGCTAAAGCGGCAGGTAAAATAGATCATTTAAAAGATGACGAAACCGGTGCTCCTGAGGCAGAGTTAAGCCATTGGCCGATTCAATTGCACCTGGTTAATCCTGAAGCACGGTTTTTACAAAACCAGGATCTCTTAATTGCCGCAGACTGTGTCCCATTTGCTTTTGCAAATTTCCACAGGCAGTTTTTAGCAGGACATGCCTTAGTGATTGGTTGCCCAAAGCTAGATGACGTAAACGCCTACCATAATAAACTAGTGGAAATGTTTAAGAAAAACAATCTTAGAAGCATTACCCTGGTCCATATGGAAGTTGGATGCTGTTACGGTTTATCCCGCCTGGTTCAAGCGGC
>PWMM01000027.1 GCA_003558195.1 Syntrophomonadaceae bacterium | reverse complement strand
TATGGTGCAGTAACCGGGCTGGTGCAAGTTTAAAAGATATCCTGGCAGAAAAAGTGACAGGAAATATTTATGTTACAGAAGATTCATCGGAACTTTCCCGGGCCCGGCATGGTGTGGTGTTAATTGATAACCGCTTAAAAACATGGCCGATTCCGAAAAATGTGCCAAAGGTTATTCTGCGCCCTAAAAATGTGGCGGCGGGTTTAGGATGCAGGAAGGATGTTTCAGCCGAAAAAATTATAAGAGCTGTTGAGAGGGCTTTCAAAAAAGCCGGCATTTCTCTTCAGAGCCTTAATTGCCTGGCCAGTGGAGAATTTAAAGCCAGCGAAAGCGGATTAATTGATGCTGCTCGTTTTTTTGATGTGCCTTTTAAAATATTTTCCCAATCTGAAATTGCTGCCCTTTTGAACAATGAAGCGCAGAATACTTTTAAACAATCTGCTTTTGTTAAGAATCAAGTCGGAGTTGGTGCTGTAGCCGAACCCTGTGCTGTGCTTGGTAGTGGTGGGTGTAGCGTGGTTTTACCTGTCATTAAAGATGAAGGTATAACCGTTTCGCTATCCGAAGGGCCGCTTTTTACTGCATAAATAGTTTAAAGCATAGTTAATATATAGATCGTAGCAGTTAGATTCATTTCAAAATAAGTAATCATTGCTGAACAAGAAGGAGGAGAAGAAGAAATGCCTGCAGGAAAAGTGAGCGTGATCGGAATTGGACCGGGGCTTACTGATCACATGACTGCAAAGGCCTCGGAAGCACTTGAAGAAAGTGATGTGGTTATTGGATACAGGCTTTACGTGGAGCAAGTAAGAAACCTGCTTGGCCGGCAAGAAATAATTGCTTCGTCTATGGGGAAAGAGGTGGAGCGCTGCCGCCTGGCAGTTGATAAAGCCGGGGAAGGAAAAAAAGTAGCCTTGGTTAGCGGAGGCGATCCTGGTATTTACGGCATGTCCGGTTTGCTTTTGCAGTTAGCTGGTGAAAAAGCCCCAGACCTTGATGTAGAAATTATCCCAGGAGTAACGGCAGCCGGAGCTGCTGCAGCGCTGCTTGGTGCACCTTTGATGCATGATTTTGCCGTGATCAGCTTAAGTGATCTGCTCACCCCCTGGGAACTGATTGAAAAACGCCTGGAAGCTGCCGCTGGTGCTGATTTTGTTATTGTGCTATACAATCCCCGCAGCAGGGGGCGTAGCGATCTTCTAAGCAGGGCCAGGGAAATTATTCTCAAACACCGTCAGGGCAGTACTCCGGTTGGCATTGTTCGCGGGGCGGGGCGAGATAATCAAAAAAAGTGGGAAACCACCCTGCAAGGTTTAACTGCCTTGATTGAAGTGGTAGATATGGCCAGCCTGGTTATTATCGGAAACAGCCAGACCTATTGGGATGGCAGTAAAATGATTACCCCAAGGGGGTATCAAGTATGATCCTGGTTCTGGCAGGAACAAGCGAAGGTCGGCTGGCAGCGGTATCCCTTGAAAAAGAGGGCCTGGAAGTAATTGCTTCTACAGCTACCACCTATGGAGGGGAATTGCTGGCCAAAGATTTTAAAGGAGAGATAACGGCCCGGCCTTTAACTTTTGCAGAAATGGTTCAATTGATCACTGACAAAAAAATTGACAAGGTGATCGATGCTACCCACCCTTTTGCTGTAGAGGTTTCTAATAATGTCCGGGAAGCCTGTCGGGTAAAAAATGTAACCTATGAACGCCTGGAAAGAGCAGGAGAAGAATATGTTGAAGATGAAGGGATGGTTAAGGTTAAAGACGTAGAAGAGGCAGTTGTGCTGGCCTCTGAAATGGAATGTAAAATAAGAGGTAATATATTTCTGGCTACAGGTAGCAGCAAGCTGGAGTACTATGTTGCGAGCCTTAATCCTGTGAAACTGGTTGTGCGAATTCTGCCGGTAAAAGATTCTCTGGAAAAGTGCCTGGAGCTAGGATTGTCTCCTAAAAACATTATCGCCATGCAGGGCCCCTTCGATGAAGAAATTAACCGCTGCCTGTTCAAACGTTACAAGGCATCACTGCTAATTACGAAGGATAGCGGAACGGCTGGTGGAACAAAGGAAAAAATAGATGCAGCAAAAGGCTTAAATATACCAGTTATCTTGATAGAACGACCCGAAAAAATAATTTCCTGGTAATGGTTTAGCCTGTTATTAAGTTATCCCACTTACTTTTCCTTCCAGTCCTTAATGTAAATAGTTGCTGCGTAAAGATAATATTTTTTAGAAGTGGGAAAACCAGTATTACTAGAATTTGTTAGCAGTAATATTGAAATAAAAAAGCAAATATCTGCACTTTTCTATTTCTTCACGATTAATCCAGTTAATTTTCCAAATATAATACTATGTGCTATTATTAATACTGTAATTAAATATAGTATAAATATTAATTATTAAGATTTTATATCAAGAAAGCCACCATTGGGTTGTTGAAACAATTATTGCTTAGATAGAACAACCCATTATTATCCTGATTTAAGTCTTGGTGTGACCGCATAGGCAGGAGGACAATGGTGGTCACTACATGATTGAAGAAGTCATAATTTAATACCTTCAGGGAGCTTTATATCATTATGCCAAATTTAATACCTGGGTATAGCTCTTATTCGTTCTGACCTTGATATTTATAGAAAATAGGGGGTGGTTGTACGGATGGATAGCCGGGAATTCGGCAAATTATTGGCGGCATTGAGAAAGCAAAACTTAAATGAGTTTGGAAAAACATGGAACAGGGAGGAGTTAGGTAAATTCATTCATATCAGTCCCCACCAGCTCGGAAGGCTGGAACGGGGGACAAAAAAACATCTTGATACTGAAACACTGCAGCTTCTTGCCGATGCATTCAATTTGACTACCCTGGAACGAAAAGAACTGTTTTTTGCTGCAGTTGGAGTATCTACAGATGAAATAGTTAATCCTGATGATTCTGAAACCAGGCTAGCATTGAATAAATTACTTACTACTTTAAAAAAAATACAAATGCCAGCCTTCCTGGTTGACGATTATGCTGATATTGTAGCAAGCAACATGATGACAATGAACCTTTATCAGGCCAGTGCGAGTTATTTGGAAAAAAGCAGCGATGGTTATGCTGCTTTTAATCTATTAAAATTTATTTACGACGAAACGTCAGGTTACAAAAAAGCTGTTGGGACTGCCTGGGAAGATATGGCCAGGCGAAATATTAATTTTTTCCGACGTGTATCACTGAGGCAAAGGCACAAGCCATATTTTAAAAAGGTCCTTACTGAATTACGCAGGATTGAGCAATTTGATGTTCACTGGTATGAAGTAATCAGGGGTCCTACCTGTATAGATACCGTTTATGATATATTTAAATGGAATCATCCTTTACATGGACCAATTCATCTTGTTTTTACCGAAGCAACTCTCCCTACTCTTTATGGCAATTTGTATTTATTTACTTATAGTCCCATGGATATCAACACTGCAAAGGCTTTCCTGGAAATTGCCAGAGAAGTTGGCGGCCAGGTT
>PWMM01000229.1 GCA_003558195.1 Syntrophomonadaceae bacterium | reverse complement strand
AGGTTTAAGTATTCCGGCTGAGTATAAACTACGCGGCAACCCGCCGGTTGAAAAATGGATCCTGCGTAAAGCAGTAGAAGATTTACTGCCCTCTGAAATAACCTGGCGGAAGAAAGAACAGTTTGATGAAGGCAGCGGAATCATTGACTTTATCGAACAGGCTATCGCAGAAAGATTTAGCAATGACGACGCTCAAAGCCATCGCCAAAAGTATCCCGGTCTTGAGTTCCGGTCCCACGAGGAATGCTATTACCATAAGCTCTTTACAGAGGTATTCGAGCGGCCGGATGTAATCATGGATAATATGGGACGCTGGGCCCAGAGGCCAGATTACCATTAAATTAGTAATAAGACTTTTATAGACAAAACAAAGCGGGGCAAATGCCTTAAAAAGGCTATAGCCCCGCTTTTTTATTTTTTCCTTGCTTACGGTTAAAGTTCAGGTTATTACCGCTCTACTGGAAAATCATCAATAACACCCAGGATTTTTTGCATGATCGAGGTAATGTCTAAAATATCAACCCTGCCATCGCCATTAATATCGCTTTTTGCCAGCTGCTCATGGCTGAGGACATTTAAGGCTAGCACAAAGCGCATGGCCATGACAGCTTCATTTACATCTACCGCACCATTACCGCTTAAATCACCATAGATAAAAAGCAGCTCTGAAACATTAATAAAGAATTCATAATCAGACCAGGGACCCCGGCCTCTTTTAATAACAGGCCTGATCCTCCATTTATATTCAGTGCCGTCAGCGGGAAAACCTGTAAGCCTGACCGTTCCAACAGAACCCACTTATTTTTCTTTAAAGATAGTATTGTCCTTTGTATTTATAACCTGGATCTGGTATGACTGGGCTCCGCTGCCCCTTACCCAGTTAAACACAACCGTTTCACCGCTTTTACTGTTATCATCAACTGGCCCTTAAGTCTCAACCATGCCTGGTGAAAAATGTTCTAGAGGTGATAGCTTAAGTGGTGGTAAGGGTGCCGGCCGCGGTGGTGGCGATGTGATTTCAGAGCTCTTTTTAAAATTTTCACCAGATCAAGATCTTCTGTTATCGTAAAATCATACCGAATGTTGGTGAAAACAACTCCAACAGCAATAGTCCAGTTCACGAATCTATAGCCACCGGCAGCAACCGCTTCCACTGTAACTGCCTAGCCTTGCCCGTAGGCCCCACTGCCCCTGACCACACCCCCTTCAGAAAGCAGGGCTAATAAGTTTAAACGGTGACGCATTGGTGCAAAGTTTGCCTGCAATGTTTTAGTCGAAGAAATGATGAAGAAATACTCCTGTTCGGTTGACACTTCGTAGCCATCCCTGGTCCAGCTAACAAAATAATAGCCTTCATGCGGGATCGCAGCAACCCTCACCAGGTTGCCGGCCCTGGAAAGCCAACTGTCATTTACTCTTCCTTCCTAGTCCGGGTAAGGATGCAGGTTGATACTTAAAATATTAGGCACCTCTTCTCTACCTTCGTCATCATCAGGATCAGGGTCTATGTCGCTATCATCATCCACATTACCGGGTTCTTCATCATCGTCAGATCCGGCATCCTCTTCAGAACCATCATCTTCACTCGGTTCTTCATCATCTCTCGGATCGCCTGTTTCCGGGTCTTCATCCTCAATCTCTTCTTCAGGCTCTAGCCTCTTAATTGTCACCGTTAAAGGGTCAGACCATGAAGAAAGCTGACCAATATTTAGATGGCACCTGACCTGGGCACGCACCACGTATTTACCTTCACCCGCCCACTACCCCAGCTGTTTTTTATAATCCAGGTACTATCGCCGGGTGGGGTCCGGTTTAAATTATTTCTGCTGCAGCTATCATCTCAGCCTACGATGGCCACGGCGTGATTTAACCTGAAAGAGCCGTTATAATAATAAAAGTTGGAAGCCCAGTTAAAGAAACTATTGTGCCAGAGTATGGCTACAAAATGAGCCCCGGTGTCCATCAAAGCCTGCTTGACAACTTTTGAGTTAAACGGCAGTAAAGTTGCACTCTGGATATGTTTAACCGGGTTAAGGCCTGTGTTTGGGCTTTAACCTTAAGGATCCTGGCTTTCAAGCACCGGCCCACTCCAGCGGTTGAGAAAAGCCATGGTCATAAAGTGGTTGCCGCCACTGAGCTCCCGCTCAAAACTATGTAAATGCATCATACTGGTTTTCTTCGTTCCTGCATGATTATTTTTACACCTCAACTCCAGTTTAAGCAAAGCCTGTTATTTTTTTCAACCAGCACATTGGGAAAAATCTACTAACTCACCACAGTAACTGCTACCATTGGCAGGAGCAGGATAAAAGACAATCAGTAGAATGAAGGCTATAATCAAAGCTATAATATAAATAATGCGCATTAATTTATCGTTCAAAATTAATTCCTCCTTAATTTAAAATATAAAAACTGCTTTAATTTAAATTTAAATAATTTTAAACACCTAAAAAGAAGATACCTTGCCATACCTAAAGTATCGGCAGAAACGAAATAAGCTTGCGGTTTTAAATTAAAGGCCAAAACTTTTTTCACCCAATACCAGCCCTGGCGCTAAATATATTTCCCAAAACCCTGCTTGAAGCTTTGTAAAAATTATGTTTCAGGCCTAAAATCTAACATTCCTGGATTAAACCTGGCTGAGCTCAATTTAAAACCAGAAAAACTTTGCTTTTCATTCCTAATCTAAAAGATATTTTGATACCTGACTTTAATGTCACTGCCTATCCCGGGCCGGAAAGCAATGATAACTGGCAGCTACCTGCTACCACCATGCCCACAGCGGACTTTCACCGCCAAGTTGAAGCCCCATGCCCTGGCGCACCACAAATAAGAAGCACGTGGAGCAGCTCCACGTGCTTCTCAGGGCGATATTTAATAACAACATGTAACCACGCCGGCATTAGAAAATCAAAAAACTCTACCAGAAGCGATTTGAGAGCTTGAAACATTTAAAAAACAATGTTTCACCCACTTGATCTTAAATTACTGCTATAAAGATTTTTACTTATTCAATCAGTCCCTTCAAATTCCCTTAGTACTAGCTCAACAGTGAAATTGCCTGCTGCTGAAAAATCTATTTCCCCGGCTTCGGCCAGGTAATCACCGGGATCTAAAGTCCCCGTACCCCTGACATCAATCCAACCGTAAACCTGGTAAGTGCCCGCCGGCACATCCATAAACTCGAACTGGCTATCTTGTAACGCCACTTTTCTTTCATAAACCTTATCAAAAACATCATCCTGGCGCTCACCAATAATAATCTTAACCTCATCTACCGCATTAACAGCCCAGTAAGCATTAATTAAACCATAACCGTAAAACGGATCAAAGCCTGTGCTTCCAAGATCAAAACTGGTCCGGTGTAAAACTGCCCTCACATCACTTGGATCAATCCCCGCAGAAAGCATTAAACCCACTACTCCGCTAACATGAGGCGCGGCCATTGATGTCCCGGCCCGGTAGCCATAGATAATATCATTACTATGGGCCAGTGTACTCAAAATACCGCCACCACTGTCACCGCCGGGAGCTACCAGGTCCAAATCCTGGCCATAATTGGAATATGCTGCCCGCTGCGGTTCATTACCATTGTTGTAATTAACCGCTCCCACAGCTATAGTTTCCGGGTAACGAGCGGGGTACCTGACTTCATCTTCATTGCTGTTACCACTGGATGCTACGATGATCAATCCGGCACCTTTTGCTGCCTTAAGGGCTGTTTCTACGGTTTTACTGGGTTTATCACCACCAACGGAAATGTTAATGACCTGGGCCGGGTCATCAAGGGAAGGATTATCAAGGAGGCCGGCGGCATAGTAAATCCCCTGGGCTATATCCCAGTATCTACCCGAACCACTATCACTTAAAACTTTAACCGGGATAATTTCTACCTGCCACATCGTTCCCGCCACTCCCTGATTATTGTTGGTGGCCGCTCCGATAATTCCGGCAACATGGGTCCCGTGGCCAAATAGATCACCTGTATTCTGGTTCAGGTCCACAAAATTGTAGCCTGAAGCCACATCAACAGTATCACTTAAATCAGGATGACCGGCATCTATACCGCTATCAAGCACAGCTACCCGGGTGGACCGGTTCCCGGTAGTATCGGCCCAGGCTCTGGGCAGACGAATCTGGGGATAATGCCACTGCTCTCCATAATAAGTGTCATTGGGCACCCTAAAATGAGCATAAGCGGTATAATTAGGCTCAATATAATCGACAAGGGAGCTTCTCAAGGTAGTATAAAGCCCCATGTGCCGGCTTTTTTGTGGTATTTCCAAAAGGTAGGCGTCAAGGGTTTTATTTTTTTCTACCACCTGGGCCTCCAAATCATCAACAAACCTTTTTTTGGCATTATCAGTAGCAGCAGGGGCAAAGGAAATGATTACTTGCCCGGTCTCTTTCTCTTCTTTAAGGTCCCTGCTGAAGGGCTCTTTATCCTCTTCAATAAAGTGATAACTGTCATCAAAGCTGCTTACCCCCGGCAGGTCATTTTCCAGCCGGTTTTGATCAAAACTAACAGCGGGCCATGTATGCTCTATTGTAAGAGTGCCCGTTAAAGTATTATTTATAACCAGCCTGGTGAAATTAACTTCCCGATTAAAGTTATCCACCTTTTCACTGGCCGGACTAAACCCAAAATCAGCAGCCTGCGGGGTAACGGTAATTTCACCGCTCAGGTTATTTTTAACCCAGGTCCCGTCACCAGCTGTTTCAACCACGTCATGGTCTCCGCTAAAAGTTAACTCTACACCGGCCAGACCGGCGCCGTCTTCATCTTCAACTGTTCCTGATATGCCATAAAGAGGCTGCGGGATATATTCAACCTGCACTCCCCGCCCCTCTAATGTCTCAATATCCTTAAGGTCTTTATGATCAAGGGAGAGATTCAAATCATTATTCTTAATATCAACCCGGTCCTTGTCGCCAAGACCCTGGTTATCAATTAACGCACTTAGATCATTAACGCTATTATCATTAAAGACTAAGCGCTCCAGCGACCCTAAATTTTCCAGGGCTTCAATATCACTTACTCTGTTACAAGCAAAAAACAGCCACTTAAGTCCAGTAAGGTTACTGACCGGGCTGATATCTGACAGATCATTTTCACAGAGCAACAGTCTTTGCAACTCACCTAAGTTAGCAAGCGGTCCAATATCAGTGATATGGTTACCGGCTAGATCTAGCACCTCTAATTTAACAAGGTTACTTAGCGGGCTGATATCTTCAATCTCATTACCGGAAAGCCCTAAATCTTCAAGGTTAACCAGGCCACTTAATTTGGCAATGTCAACCAGATCGTTTTCATGTAAATAGAGGGTCTTTAATGAAAGTAAATTTTCTAAAGACGATAAGTCATCCACCCGGTTATTCGTGAGATCCAGCACCCACAGGTTTTCAGCCTGCTCCAGTCCTGCTAAGGAGGTGATATCTTTTTCCAATAAATCAAGCCTTTCAAGATCTAGAAGATCGCTTTTTGTCAGCGGGCCGTCCGGTTTATCAATTATTTCCCTGATCGCTGCTTCTAATTTATCATCTTTAAAGGTAACTGCATCTTCAACCTGGTCGTCTTCGATCCTGGTCGTAAAAGAGAAACTGTAAGGTTCGCTTAATTTAGCATCACCATTATATTTCCAGCTAACAGCATCTATGCCTATTTCAAGCCTGTAGGCAGTTTCATAACTGAGTGCGCTTAAAGGTGTGATCTTTAAATTTTTATCTTCGCTGACAGTTGCTAAAAAAACGATCTCAGCATCATCAGCGCTCTTTTTAAAGATAATTTCAGTACTGTCTTTAATCCTGATCTGTTGCGCAAACTCAACAATTACTTCCGGGCTGATCCCGACCCCGGTCGCTCCATCTGCAGGAAAGGTCTTGAGCACCCTTAAATTAATCGGTGAAACCTTCACCTCGCCCACAAGGGTCCTGCCGCTCACCAGCCCCTCTTCAGCAACCTCAATCGTCCCGGTGCCGGTTTTATGTTGTAGGGCCACTCCGGAAAGCTCAAGCTCAAGCTGAGAAGGGTCAACCAGGGTTAATTCATCGATCCTTAGATTACTGAAATCTCCCGCAAGACTTATCTCCTCTGCAGAAATATTTGCAGCAAACTGGTCTTTGGTTAAACTCAAAACAAAAACCTGGGTAAAGTCCGCTTTTTCACGAACCACCGCAGGTTCAATTTCAAGGTCATCCAACGACTTAATTAAAGTAACTGGTTCAAGCAGGTCACCGTCCTCAATACTTACAGCGCCACCCTGATCCTCATAACCGGTTTTTGAAACTTCATAGCTGTATAAACCGGGCTCAAGATCTTCAAACACAACCCTGCCCTCACTGCCGGTCTTTTTAGACCCTTGCCCCTCAACTAAAACTTCAGCACCCTCAAGAAAAGCACTCTTTTCATCGATGACTTCAAAAGTTAAGCTATAGATTAAACCATCATCCTGATCTACATCTTCAAGGATCGCTTCGCCTTCTTCATCAAAGCCAACAAATCTTTTATAGCTATTAAAGTCAGAAGATGACACGTTCGTTGCAGCAGCAATGGCCTCGCCGGAATCGCCTCTAAAGCTTTCCGCGTAACTGATCAGGCATATAAATCTTTGATCGCTGGTCTCAAGAGCAATAATTACAGGGGATTCTTTCTCACCCTTCAGGTAGTTCCACAATGGGTGATTCCAGTCAGCAGCTTCCTCTGGGGGAAAGGCCGTCGCGTACTCAACGAGATCGACAACCACATTTACCCCGTCCACGTCCTGAACAACTACACCGGTAAGGTTAACATCCCCTGAAAGTACATATGGTGAAGCCATAAGCAGAACAGCCATAATTAACATGGCCAGAACAACAAGTTTAACCACTCTAGCAGGTAATATATTAACAGCATGGGGTCTTATGCTAGATATCAAAACCTCAGGCTCCTTGTTTCATAATAGAATAGGTTATTTAAATAAAGCCTGTTTTACCCTGTCCTGCACCTGCCTGGAGAGAACCCCTCGCAGGAGAAAGATATCTCTTGCGAGGGCTGTTATTAACTTCGGTTACCTTTCCTAGACCAGAGATAGGAAAGGAACTTTTTGATTCCTGCTGATATTATTAATCCTTGATAAAGAGAAAATATAAGCTTATACTTCTAAACACTTTGAAAATAGCTACTCTCAGACACTTTAAAAGCATATATTAACCTGTACACAGAAGGCATAACGCCAATTGTGTTCGCTAATATGAGTTAAACTTCTCATATTATTCTTCTAAGGCCCATTGTTAGCAGTAAAAAAACAACCTCACACTGACGCCTTATGGTATCAATATCAAATAACTTGATAATTTGATAAACAGTGTTGCTATTATTTCTATTATTCAGTTGGTATTGCAGTGTTTATATTTGTATGACCATTTTGTCCTGTTATGTCGCTTTTACCAATAAATAGTTTGAATTCGTACTCATCATGATTATCAAGATTACCTAGTGATACACTACTATCGCTTGAATTTACAACTACACCTCGTTCCCATAGAGCTTTATCCTAACTAGTTTTTCTATAGTAAACATTTCCAGTAGCATTAGTACCTAATTCTTCAAAACTCAGATTTACCGGCATCCTCGAGCCTTCCAACCCTCCACCGAAACAGCTTCAAACGTTCCCCTCTACCGATCCCTTCTTTTGACCGCCTTAGGTACCCGCAAGCGAGCTAAAGAATTTAAGGTCTTTGCAGCCATTTTTACCTTAACTGCGACCGGTTTTAATCCGGCCCCCCCCCACTAAGAATCAGAATCGTTTAATAGCAGTGACTCAACTTTAACACGCATCCCCAAGGGTTCACTTGATTTCCATAGCGGCCTTTAAAGGAGCCCCGCACTCGGGAATTTCACCCGGTTACGTCTTCACCTGGCTTAACGGTTTGTAAGGTGGAAGCCTTACATCCGTGCAGGAAGATCAGGCTTTCAGGCATTACTTAAAGGCTACTACTGCCCTCAGAATTGGCTTTCACCATTCCCTTCAGTAAAAGAAGTTGGAAAAGAAAACAAGGACAGGACAGCGGGCGTTGACTATTGCTAGGTATAAGCTGCGTATCCTGCCCTCTTTTCTTTACATCACTTCCGCTCTTTTCACTTGACCCTTTTAGGGTTCAAACTTATAGAGCAACGTTTCGCTATTTAATTTGGTGCGACTACTTCTACTCTTGCTTCGTATGTTGCATCATCAGTTATCAGTATGTGGTAGTAAATACCTAACTGCTGAGGGTCCCAATTGTAGGTACGAACTACTACTGTACCACTCGGATCGATTTCTACATCAGGTGTTGTACCAGATGCACCTTCAAATACTGAACCATCTGGTCTTATAACTCTCCATGTTACGTCTTGTATACCCGTAGCATCCCCAATATTAGTTACCGTGTAGTTTACAGCGGTAATTTCAAATTGTGTTACTACATTAGGAACATTAATACTGGGCAGGAAGTAAGCTCCCTCGGGGAAGACTCCAGGCTTAGCTGTAACCGAGACTTCCCTTTCATGGTCACCAAGCTCGATCTGCGGTACTGTGCAGCAGTTAAGCATCCAGCCAGCAGCGCTCAGGTCGAAGGTCTTATCTTCCATGGAACCGATTCTGACAGTTATATCGTATTTGCCGAAGAAGTCCCTATCTTCGCCCAATATAACGGTCAACCATTCATCATCAATGCCGTCTCTGGTAACCCAAGGATAGTTATCAGAATCTCTTAGGTCGAAGTAGTAGTCTCGGTATTCTTCGTCAAAAGCATCAGAGTAGACCCTGAACTGGTAAATAGCAGAGATCATACGTGCGTCGGAGCCGATTATTACATCGTTCTTCCAGTCTTCGAAGGTCCAGCCTGGAGTTGCAACTTTCTCAACATCAATGTAGGCATAGCCATCAGTAGGTACTGAGATCTCAGTTGAGTGACCATCTCTGGGGTCAGTTTCGGTGAAGCTCGGGTCGTTGTCTTCGCAGAAACCAATAGAAGCAAAGGTTTCAAAGGTGATTCCTCCTTGGTTGTCAATCTCTCCTGCGAAGGTCAGTTTTGCATCGTTTCTTACTACAACGTCTGTATCCTCTGACCACATTACGTCTTCAAAGATTGCATGGTTGAATTCCCATACAAAGACATCGCCCACTAATGTGTAACCATCTACTACGCGGTCATCATTCCTGTTGGAATCGCCAACATAGATGTCTACATTTTTGAGCTTTGCTGTTTCTAAGATAATGTTGTAGAGGTACTCGCTAAGAGTAACGTTATATACCAGGAGGCCATCGCCAAAGACGAGGACATTATCTCGTTTGGTGTCACTGATGATGTTTCCACCGGTTATGGTTCCACCGCGTGTGAAGTCGTCGCCAACATAACCGACACCAGTTTCTTTTTCACCTTCTAGGTCTTTTTGGGTGCCGATACGGCGGATGTTACCGCACATTACCTCAATCTCGTCGAAGGTAACAGTGGCATCTCTTATAACTTTAAAGTCACCCCACAGCTTAATATCGCCGAAAACCACATCGCCAAACCAGACACTGTCTTCCAGCAGAGCATTAACATAGTCATTAGACGGGGTGAAGATGCTTACGTCTACACCGGTGAAGTCCACGCCAGTGATGTGGAGCTTGTCAGCATCTTTAAAGCAAACCTGGTAGTCTACTTCTTCGAGACAGACCGGGTCTTTATCATCTGCTCCTCTAGGTATATCATATGGTCCTCTATAGTTATCATCTTTGTCTTCTAAGAACTCAACTGTAGGCTTTCCGATCCAGACATCTGCTCCGGTGAAGATAGCATCGCCGCTGATCTTACCACCAGCAAGTACAAAATCACCTGGAACTTGTGGGCGTTCTGGACCCGGAATTGTTGGGCCGCCATAACCAGGTTCGCGATAATCGGTGCCGACCAAGATTAGGCCGGGGCCACCTTGATCGGAGCTAATGTCGATTATACCGGTGGTTTTAAGCTCAGCTTTATGGTAATTAAGCGCCCACCAGACTAAACCGTACTTGTCGGTGATAATGGTTGCACCATCTAAGGTCGGCTTAGCTTCGCTGTATGTTCCGTAGTACTTGAGCGACTTACCGACAAACATTCCGGTGAAGTTATCTGCCCAGGTGTTATCCTGCAGACGAGCATCAGCGTTGACATAAACACTACCGTAAAGACCGCTCACATCTGCTAAGGGATGAACAGCTGGCACATTTTCACTGGCATCTACAAACATGTTTTCTACCAGAACAGCGCCGTCATTTTCAATACCAACGCGGTTGGCAATGACGTTACTTTCCAGCAAGACATCGCTGTTAAAGAGCGATACTCCATGCAGGGCGCTGTCCCTAATCTCCAGGCCTTCTGCCGTTTTATCTTCCTGGGTCTGATACCAGTCAGCAATATCAACATGGAAGTCAACATTTTCGAAGGTTACATTACTACCGCTGATCATAACACGGCTTGAGTACTGCCATGCATCCGATGGATAGCGCGGTCCCCATGCTGGGCCTCTAACATTCCAATCGTCGGGATTGCCGGGACCTTCCCAACTCCACCAGGTCAGGTTGCCAAAGATCGCACCGTTTTCGACCACGATGTCGTCGCCTTCAAAGGCTAAGGTGTCGACAAGGGTTAATCTATTACCGTCAAGGTCTAGTTCTAAATCATAGCCGATTCTTTCCATACCGGGAAGTTCAATGTCGGCTGTAACTATGATCTTACCTATTTGCATGTCGACAGCTCTTTGGAACTTCTGCCAAGTGTCAACAAACTCTGTGTCAGGAAATACTGTTTCTGAAGAAACCTCAACAGTAAACTCTGCCTTCAGGTTGTCAGTGTTTACTACATAATCAGGCAGGTCTACCAGTTCGCCTTCAAAAACATACTCACCAGGTACATTTCTGCTGTATACTGGGTTGGATTCATCGTCCCAGTCTACTTCAATACTATACCAGGTATCATTTGCCTTAGCATTTACAGTAGCAGGGAAATTAATATCATCCTTTTCAGTTCCTCTTTCAACGATTAAGGAAGGATGTTGAATCTCTTTAATTACCTCATCATCAGGCTCATCGCCTACGGTAAGTGTAGCTGTAACATCAGTATCTACACCTGCTCCAAATTCATAGCCTGCAGGCGCCTGGGCAGTTCCTGTAAAGGAGTGACTTCCTTCTTTATCAGGCCCGTATGTGGCTGATGCCCAGTCTACAATGTCCAGTTCAACATTGTCTTCGTCTTCAACTACGCCTTCGTATTCTGTTTGTGCATTGAGAGCTGCAATGGCACCATCTAAGGAAGTGCCAAAATTAACAGTTGCTGTATCGGTAACAGCCTCTACTGATACAACTTCGAGTTTTGACTCTACTACTGTAACCGTTATCTCTGCTTTTATTTTGTTGCAAGGATTGCCCTGGCCTTCTTTTAGTACCAGGTCGCCTTCTAAATCGTAATCGCCGGGGATATTGCCGTCATAGTCCCCTTCATCCCAGTCAACTTCAAGCATATCAGTTGAATCATCGTCCAAGGTAACCTCTACTTCAGAAGGCAAACCAATATCAGCAAAATCAGTGCCTTTTATTACCTCTATAGCAGCAAGCTCTTCCACCTCGGTAACCCAGACAACGTCATCAATTGGGACTAGGATTGGATTGTCATCTTCATCAAAGCCGGTTAAGACTTTAAAATTCTGCACTATGCTGCTCGGCAAAGCAGCGGTATTACTTATAGCTTCCCCGACATCATCTACATAGTTCGAGGCATATTCTTCAAGATCCATATACTTATCACCGGAAGCTACAGCGTAAACTTCCGGGAACTCATTACCGTCTTTTAAATATTCCCAGAGGATATCGCCATCCAGATCAAATGCTTCGGCATACTCTACCAGGTCAACTACGACAAAGCAATCACCCAATCTGAAAACTACTTTATCGAGCTGGGCATTCTGATTTAGGGCCAGGGCTGGTAAAGTAGCCAGGAAGGCGACAAGCGCTATGACAAAAAATATTTTTAACGCTTTGTTATTTCGTATTGACATTTTTAAACCTCCATTCCACTTGTAATCGTATAAACTTTTAGGCCAACCGGTTAAGTGCAATTCAATTCACCTCCTTTGTTTACCTAAAAGAACCATTAAACCGCATTATAGATCCACAAAACCCGCCTATTCTACTTCAATCAGGGCACTCCTGATTTCATTTTCAGTATAGCCCTGCACTGCTGCTTTAAAGAAAGCATCACGGACGGCAGAGTACTCTAGCGTAAGGGGATCTTTCCCTGCCACCTTAAGAACAAGGGTTGAAGTTTCAGTAACAATAAGTTCAGCCTGGGCATCGTCCATGGTGATTATTACATTAAACACACCAGGTACAATATCGACAAGCTGAACATTAAGATCATCTGCTGTTAGCGGTTCGTCGTCATCTTCCCAGACATAAACCAAGGCCTGGTTAATTTCCTGCTGGGTATAACCCTGTACTGCTGCTTTGAAGAAAGCATCCCTGGTCTCATTGTAACTTAAAACAATGGGATCCTTATTCATGATGTAGAGGACAAGCAGTGAGTCCTTGGTTACATTTTCCAGACTTTCTTCTGCGTTAGCAAAAGGTATTTCCAGGTTGTAAACACCCGGAACAATCTGAGTTATTACTCCGCCTAAATCGGCAAAGGTATTTACGGGAGGCGGGTCTGGAAGTGGAGGTGGTGCAGGCCGCGGCGGGCGAACCTGATAGCCAACACCTACTACAGCTATTGCATTTAATTCCTTTGGATTAAAGACGTTTTGCGGCAGCTGGTCAAGTTCTCCCCTGAACACATAATGCCCGTACCTGAATTGCTGAAATTCAGGGATAGATTTATCATTCCACTTGACACTAACATCCTGCGAGCTATTGTCATATAGTGTAATTTCTACTTCTTCAGGTAAACCGATGTCTCCCTGGGCAGTACCATAGCTCACGTCAATTTCCACTCTTTCCACACTCTTGATGGCCGAATGCACTGTAAACCTATCAATCAAGCCCAGAGAATATTGCATGATTTGACTGACATCATTAACATCGATTTCACCATCACCGGTTACATCTGCTGCCTTAATTTGGTCATCATCAAGTTCTTTTAGCTCCAGGATGTACTGCATGACTAGCACGACGTCCCTGACATCGATTTTCCCGTCATCGTTTACATCACCAAAAGTCACATCCGGAGCGCCAAAAGCAGCTTGACCCAAAGAAATGGCCAGCAGCAATGCTGTGATAAACATAATCAGTGCTTTGGCCCCGTCTTTTCTTCTGACCATACTTAATGGAGATTGCACTTTTTAACCCTCACTTTCTATTTCAGAGTTTTCTTATTATAAAGCTAAAGAGTCTTTCTTTAGCGCATACTCTCACAAGCACTTTTTTGCCCCGGACCGTTATTAGCGTACTGGTTAAACATCAGTTCGAGTTTTTTTAGAGATGTAGCGGCGGCGGTATCGTTACCGCCGCCGCTTGTTACTGTGCTCATTCCTGATGTTAACACGACAGCTGACTTAAGGGATCCGTT
>PWMM01000150.1 GCA_003558195.1 Syntrophomonadaceae bacterium | reverse complement strand
CGCAACATTTTCTCAACTGTGATGATCCTGCCCTCTATAAATGCTTGTTCATTTTTTGCATCTTCATATTCGGCATTATCTGTGATATCTCCAAATGAAATAGCTTCCTTGATACGATCAGCTATCTCTTTACGTTTTACAGTCTTTAAGTGACGCAGCTCATTTTCTAGTTTTTCCAGGCCATCCTTAGTCAGGAGCAGTTCTTCATTGTTTTGAGGTCCTTCAGCAACTTCCACATTATCATGATCTACTTTATTTTTTTTCTTCATTTCAGCCATTATGTTATCCCCCTTGTTTTAAACTTCAAGTCCTCCGGTTTGTCATAATTTGCTTAAAGCCCGAATTGTTATGATCTTATAAAGAGCGGTTCCTAAAGGTGACCTGCCCCATAAAGATAAAGATAGTGCCAGGGAGTCCCTCGACACTTCAGCAAATCACCAGCAAATATTTGGTTTATTATAAGTTGTCTCTACCAGGATGTCAAGAAATAAAAGCTTTGCGATCTTTGTTTTAACACCGTTAATCCTGCAAATTCACAATCCTCGGTTCCAGGGCCAACTCTTCAAGCAGTTGATAGTAGTTAGCTTCGCTTAGTTCTTCTTTTCCACCGGCCATACAAACCAGCAGGGCTTCCATAACATTGGTCCCGAAAGAGCGTCCCTGCATTTCAGGAGTTGTGGTGATCAATGTTTTAATTTTCCGCTTCTTCAAAACCTCTAAGTCATTTTCAGTAACCGTATTGGTAACAATAATTTTCCCCGGTAGTTCCTGAGGCATATAGCGGTGAATGAAGTGAAAATCACCGGCGATAATGTCATTGGCAAGAAAGTATTTTACATGGCGCGGTTTATTGATGGTCTGTTTTTTACCGGTTGGATAAATCATGGTAAAGGGTAACTGTCCAACCAGGGGAGCTAAAATACGGGCAATTGCAGCAAGCCTGGTCAGGGAATGCAAAGGCAAGGGTATGTTAAGGACGTAGAGCAGATCACCATAGGTCATTTTACAACCGGCCTTTTCAAACGCCTGAGCCATTCCCAGCCGATCCATGGCCGACATCAGCAGCACTTTCTTCGGTTCAGAAAAAAGATCACTTTTATCCAGGAGCTGCTCAATAGAGCGGCGCTCCAGGGTGTTTTTCAAACCGGACCCGTCCACTATGGGCGTTTCCCGGGCAGCCCGCCAGATTCGCCTGGCATCCCTGAATTCATAGCGCCGATCAACAGCATAAATATAGAGGTCCATTCCTCCCAGGCCAAAAGCATCAACTTTTCCATCTAAATCTTTGATCATGGCGATCATTTTGTTCATGTCACCGTCGGTGCCGATACGCTCTACCTTATACTTTTCTCCTTTTAGCTCTAAGGTAACGACATGATCCCGTGAAGAAGATCCCAGGCTAATTCCTACGATGCGTTTCATTATCTCTGTTCTCCTTTGGTTGTTTTTCAAGGACAATCTCCAGGCTGCTTTTTAGTAGCTGCGGATCTAAATAACGATCTTCCCGGATCGGTGTCGGTCCAAGATCAATACAGATCACCTGGATATCAAGCAGCGCTTCTGCCAGGCGGTACCACCGCTCTGACGATATAATTATTAAGGTGTCGTATTCGCGCAATTGAGCCACCAGGTCAAATATCCGGTTAAAAAAATCAAGAGCCTGCTCATTTTTTACCATATCCCACCGCTCCTGATTATTTAAAAGTAAATAGAAGTCAAGCCCGTAGTCCTGGCAAAGCCCTGACAGCTGGCTGTTGTTTTGCAGAGGAAAACCGATTACTGCCACCCGACTGCCTTTTCGAACTTCGCCTGCCGCTTCCAGGCGGGATACAAAACTGCGATCAAGGTGGAGGCGTTTGGCAGCTTCTTGTTGAGAGACTCCTTTTTCCCTCAATTCAAGGACTTTTTCTAGCAGGCGAGTCGCCTTGTTCAGGCTGACCATTTTATCGCCCACTCTAAATATCCGATCATCTCGCACTGTCCGGCCTCCCATTCTGGGCTCAAGGGTGTAATCGCTACAATTTTAGCATTTAAGAAAAACAGTAGCAACAATTTTCAATAATGAGAAAAAGCACTGCTTATAATAGCAAAGCGTCCTATCGTTCGTCAGTAGGCTTCAAAGAACACAAGATCTTTTCCATGGCTTCATAACTGGAAGCTTGATTTAATTCCCGGCGGGCAGAAGTCGCGCCTGGAAAACCTTTAATATACCAGGCAGCATGCTGGCGCATCTCTCGAACAGCCACTGGCTCGCCTTTTAACTTACATAAAAGATACAGGTGTTTTAGAGCCGTGTTTATTACCTGGTTTAAAGCAGGGGAAAGAGGCTGTTCTTTATGATTTAAAGAAGCAAGGACCTGAGAGAACAGCCAGGGGTTGCCCCTGGCTGCCCTGCCGATCATCAAGCCATCACAACCGCTGTGTTTTAAAACTTCCTGAGCTTTTTGAGGTGCATCAATATCCCCGCTGCCAATTACCGGAATGGATAGGGCAGCTTTAACCTGCCTGATAATTTCCCAATCGGCCAAACCCCTGTAACCTTGATCTACGGTCCTGCCATGCACGGCAACAGCGCTTAGACCGGCCTGCTCTGCACGGCAGGCAATTTCAACCGCATTTATCTCTGCCTGGTTCCAGCCTTTGCGAAGCTTTGCCGTAACAGGGCATGTAACTGCACCGACCACAGCTTTAAAAATTTCACTGCATAGTTCAGGGTTACGCATTAATGCTCCCCCGTCACCGTTACGGGTTATTTTAGGAGTGGGACAACCCAAATTAAGATCGATAAAATCTACCCCGCGGTTTTCAAGCATAACGGCCGCCTTAGCTAAAATTTGTGGTTGGGACCCAAATAACTGAAAACCGATGGGCCTTTCAAATTCTGTAAAATACAACAGGCCATGATGGCGGCGGTTGTTGTAAAGAAGTCCCTTAGCGCTGATCATTTCAGAATAAAGCAGTGGACATCCCTGTTCTTTAACCAGAAGACGAAAGGGGTGCCCGGTAATACCGGCCATGGGCGCTAAGGCCAGCCCCGGGTTAATAGTAATGGGGCCAATTTTTAAAAAAGGTCTACTTGACATAGTTACCCAGCCATTTTAATTATTTCGTTAGTCCATAACTCGTTAGTACACTAAATGAAGGCAGTTAAATATGCCTTCCAGTTGAAAATCATTCACAGACTTTGTAAAACTATTTCCTGCCGGTTGAATTAACCGGTTCATCCTTATCCGGATAAGCATTTATCATAAATAGTGGATTCTAAAATAACATTTAAATAGCCAGGTCAAAGCCGGCTTTCCTGGTGTCATTTAAATTAATCCTGCCAAGTACTTAAAGAAGTTCATAGTAAAAGGCTATAAAAAATAAACCCTGCCCCTTATTTAAAGACAATTTCAGCTGGCAGCCGGTAGGCGCATTACCCGGAAACCTAAGCATGGCAGGCTGTCAGGCTCCGGCAATTAATTCTGTGGAAACCCGGGACCGCCGCTGGCGCATTAAATCTACAAAAGCTTCCAGCCTGGT
>PWMM01000321.1 GCA_003558195.1 Syntrophomonadaceae bacterium | reverse complement strand
GACTGCCGCCCGGCCGCCTCATGCAGCCGGCGCCAGAACCGCCACTGCCAGGGCAGTCGATCTTCAGTACCGGACAACGATTGAACAAGTTTCTCAGACAAATCTCCGGCCTCGGCCTTTGAATTCAGAGTGATGCGTCGCTCCACCCGGATCAGTATCCGGTGGACCACATCCGGGTTCCACGGCAAATGCGCTCACCGCGCATGGATCGTCGCCGGGAGAGGCGTGGATCACGGAACACTCACGTTCACGAAATCACGACGCAGAATGAATTGTAACAGAAAGCAGGCTCTCGATAAAGTGGAACGCCGCCGGACACTCCATCCCCGCGGCCCGCCGGGGACGCAGGTGGACACACGAGGGCCCGAATCCGGCCATCGGGGGTGGCAAAAGCCGGTTCCCTTCCCCCAAAATGCGGTTTTCAGCGCCGGAGGTCCATCTCGACCCGGCCCGGGGCAGAACAACGGTCTATGTCCAGTGAACCACGTTCCCCGCATGACCGCCGACCCTGATCCGATGAATCGGCATCGAAATCGAAATCGCTATCGAAATCGTTCTTTGCACTTTCGGCCGTGACAGAATCTTCATTTCGATTATTGGTGCATGGTTCCAAACCTGAATGCCTCAGACCAGATACACCCCATCTTCGATCAGTCTCTCCCGGAGTTCGCTTGGACGGAGTTCGCGTGTGGTCATGTTCCCGAGCGCACACATGGCCGAAGCGGCGCCGGCGGCCTGTCCCTGGCCCATGCAACAGACGGTATTTCGCGTGGACATATGGGCCTCCCACTCGGTCGTGATCATCATTCCGGCCACCAGCAAATTGTTCAGACCTTTCGGCCGCAGGGCTCTGAAGGGTATGCCGTAGACGCCCCCCTCTCTGACCTGCAGCCTCGGGGCACAGTCATGGAAGCCATAAAGCATTATTTCGTCGTCAAAGCGCCGTTCCCCGACGACATCTTCGGGGCGGATGTCGTAATCGCATTCGACGGTGCGTCCGCGGCGAATACACAGGGAAGGGCTCGAACGGGCGATAAACGCCTTTTCGCAGCCCGGAATGAATTCCCGAATCAATTCCAGTGCTTTATACTGGCGCTTGCGAAGCTCGATCTCCGCCAGCGCCACGGCATCGCGGTCGGTCGGACTGACCGGCATCTTGTAATTGAGCTTGATGAACATGAAATAATCGTCGTGAACGCTGGTTGTGACCTGGGAAAAACCTATGTCGGACGCCCTTCGCGCGTATTCGGCAGGGAGATTGCCTGTCGAGGCGTCCATCCTGACAATACGACCGCCGGAGCTGCTCCGGTTGCCCAGGGAAAGCTCCTTGACCGCACCGCAATCTTGCATGAACCTGTAAAAACCTTCCAGACTGACTCCGCCCACACCGATGCTGTTTGCGACCGGGTGATCGTTCAGTTCCACATAATCGGCGCCGGCATGCGCGGACAGATCGCCGATGCCGGTGCAATCCACAAACATTCCGGCTTCAATCGCCTCGCGGCCGGAGCGACTCTCGCAGACGACATGGCTGATGGTTCCGTCTTCAACCCCGGCCCCGACCAGCATGGTGTTCAGGCACAGCCGGACTCCGGACTCTTCAAGCATCTGAAGCGTAATCAGCTTGTAGAGTTCCACATCGACCGCAGTACACACGGAATCGAAATCAAAGCCGACCTCCATTTCTGCGTGTCCGGTCGTGCCGCCGACTTCAGAAAGACGGTCGATGATCTCTTGCGGCAGGCCCCGGACAACCTGGCGTTTTTCCACCCCCGGGAATGCTTTCCAGAGGTTGAAAAAGCTGTGAAGAGCCGTGCCTCCCTCGACTACCAGACCGCCGGTATAGCCCTTCAATTCGACGAGGGTCGTCTGAGCCCCGTTTCGTGCGGCGGCAAGGGCGGCGACGACGCCGGCGGTGCCGCCTCCGGCGACCAGAACGCCGCAGCGGGAACGGATCAACTCCTGACTGTTTATCGTGTCCATGATTCTTTTCTCCATGAAGCCATACGCATTATCCACGTCCTGCGGATAAGATGCAAATGAAGGCAAGACAAGAGGGAGGCCGAGGGGTATTTTGCCTTGGGAGCGGTTCTTTCGTATAATACACCGACATAAGCCCTCAGTGAACCGGGGTCGGTAACAATGACCGGCGGGCCTGTCCCGGCGGGGAAATACTGATCCGCTATGCAGCGAAGTCGCTGATATAAAAGCCTCTGTGCTAGTGTAGCTCAATCGGCAGAGCAGCGGTTTTGTAAACCGTTAAGAGCAAAATCCCCCCATTTTCAAGATTCGCCCCCTCATTTCACTATTCTGCACTTTCAGGGCTTTTGGAGCCAAAATATCGCGGTTGTGATTTTTGCATCTTGTCCATTTTACTCCGTATCACTCCGCAAATATCCGGAAAAAAGCAGTCCATTCAGCAGTCCACAAAAATATTCGGCCTCACTCCCCTACCGCAGAATGAACTAAAGCGAAGGCAGGTTGTTGATCGCTTCGACCTGCTTGTCAAACCCTGCATGAGTGTAATACTTCATAACCAGGTCGATGCTGTGTACGCGAAGAAGTTCCTGCATTGTCTTGGGGTGGGCATTGCACTTGTTCGCCAGAGTGGTCGCAAAGGTATGGCGGAGAGCATGAAAATCTATCAGCCCCCCGTTTTCATCTTGGTAGGGAATCCCCGCAGCCTCCAGATCCACGCGAATCATGTGCGCACCCTTATCCTTCCAGGGAGAGAAAAGCAGGTCTTTGGATTCTCTTCCTTGAATATGTCGCCTCAGCTTCTCGATAAGGCTTGAATCTTTCTTGAGCGGCAGATACGCTTCCTTGCGATTCTTTGCAAACCTGGCTTCGAGGTGGATTTTCGGTATTTCCTCGTCAAGGTGCAGATGCATAACCTTCAGGCTGACGCACTCATTCCAGCGAAGACCTGTCTCAAGTGCTAACTGGTAAAGCAGTGCGCGCTCTTTGCCGGCAAGGCCATGATGTTCACCGTTTTCTTCCGCAGCTTTTAAGAGACGCTGTGATTCATCCTCCGTCAGCGCCCTTCTGGTATATTGGTGGTCAGCTTGGGAACTACGCTTGGAGATGTATTTCAGAGGATTTGCCGGCAGATAATCCTCCCTTTCAAGCCAATTGCAGAACGCTTTTGCCGCCGTAACATAATGATCCCTTGTGCGACCGGCGATTTTCTTTTTGCTGTACTGCTTATGGAGCCAGTTTTTAACTTCGCCCTCTCTTATATCTGCCGGATAATTGAATCCGCACCCCTCAACGATCTTTTCAACACGATTGACGTAAAGCCGGGCATGTTTTTCCGTCCGCCCGTCAGCTATGATTGACTTTTTCCATGCTTCCAGACAAATGCTCAGATCACTTGCTCCGGCGGCTCTTTGTGGCCTGATTATCTCCCACTGAACCAGGTTATCGAGTATGCGTTTTGGCTGCGAGTCAATCCACCTGCTGAGGTCTGGAGGAATTGGGTTCCCAGTGATTAGGCAAGATACCAGGTGGCCGATTTTTCTCTGGAGTT
>PWMM01000244.1 GCA_003558195.1 Syntrophomonadaceae bacterium | reverse complement strand
GCGGACCATGCCAAAAAGAGTGGAGTACATGATGTGCTCAACAGGGGTGGTACCACGTGAAGGCAAAACTTTCGTCCCTTTGGACGGAAGTTTTTTGTATTTAATTATAGCGCCTGGATTATCTGGTTCCAGGGCAGGTAAAAAGGGTTTATAATAAAAATATAAGACTGCGTGAACTTTTAATTTTTTTGATTTACAAACATCACCATATTAAAGGCTCGGACACCATCACAACCTGTCGTTAAAGCCAAAAGGATGGAGGTGGCACTTATTTTTGCAGCTTATTAAACTAATCTTATCAGAAAGGGTGAAAAAAAATGGATGTTAAGATTAAACCGGCTTCGAAATTTTCTGGTGATCTAAAAGCGCCAGCGGATAAATCAATTTCACACCGGGCTCTAATTTATGCCTCTCTTACAGAAGATAAGGTTGAAATTGAAAACTTAATGCAAACTTGTGATATTAAAGCTACCCTTGAGTGCTTAAGTTTGCTTGGTGTTAACTTTGAAGAATCTGGAGATAAAGTAACAATCATTGGAAAAGGGCTGCGCGGGTTTAAGGAACCAGAAAATGTCCTGGATGTTGGCAATTCTGAAATAGCGGCGAGCCTTCTAACAGGCTTATTAGCCGGTCAGCCATTTTTTTCAACCATCACCGGCAGTCCGTCATTACAAACTCATCATATGAAAAATATTACAGGCCCGTTGCAAGAGATGGGCGCCACAATTAAAGGCAGAAGCGAAAATGATTTACTGCCACTATCAATTCGGGGATATGACTTAATGCCCCTTAAGTATGTCCTTCCTGTCAGCAGTGCCCAGGTTAAATCAGCTCTTCTTACTGCAGCTCTTTTTAGCAGGGGCAAATCGGAATTAACCGATCTCTACTATACAAGGGACCATTCTGAGAGAATGCTCAGCTACCTCGGTGCCGACATCAATAGAATGACAGATCGTCATATTGCCTTGAGCAGCCCTTCAAAATTAAAGGGAGAGAGGTTGGCGATCCCCGGTGATATTTCGTCGTCTATTTATTTTGTCCTGGCCGCAGCTTTGTCCCCGGATGGCGAATTGAAAATCAGCGGGCTTGGAGTTAACCCGAGAAGAGCCGGTGCTCTTGATATTCTGGGTATGATGGGGGCAAATATTAACATTCAGAATGAAAGGGAATATAACAATGAACCGGTAGCCGACCTGGTAGTTAAAGGCGGGAGTCAACTAAAGGGATTAGAGCTTGGTGATGATGATATTAATCGCATTATTGATGATATTCCGGCGGTGGTTGTAGCGGCTGTTTATGCCGAGGGTGATACGACAATCAAAACTGCTACCGGGCTGAGGCCTAAAAAAGCTGACAGGTTGAAAATAATTATTCAAGAACTTGCAAAGATGGGAGCTGTATTTGAAGAAAAAGAAAACGAGATCACAATTAAAGGCAGGGCCAGCTTAGTCGGGGCCCAATGTAATAGTTGCGGTGACTATCGGGTTGCTATGGCTCTGGCGGTAGCCTCCCTCTATGCAAATAATGAGACTACGATCAGCAGTGCCGAAGCGGTAGATAATTCAGTTCCTGGTTTCTATGATATGCTTAAGAGCTTAACTGATTAAAGAGAATTAGCGAAGTTAAGAATCCTAAAAAAGCAAAGTCCTTCTATTTGCACTTTAAAGAGCTCCGGTTGTTTGGCCGGGGCTTTTTTACTCTAAATAACTAAGAAAATATTTTTCTATTCCCTCCTTCATAGCCCGGGCAAACTTTTTCTGCCCTTCGGGATGCAGAATATACCAGTTATCTTCAGGATGCATCATGTAACCAGCTTCCACTAATACACAGGGGAACTGGGTGTACCTGGTTACTGCAATATTTCTTTTCCAGGTATAAAGTTTTGGCAAATCCATTATTTCTGTTACCTTTGCAAGCATAATCTCAGCCAGCTTTTCATTATGGTCATAATTATAAAGGGTCATGATCCCGTGGGTATTTACAGCGTCTGCACCATGACCATGAGCATTGGCGTGAACGCTTATGAAAAAGTCGGTTTCATTAATGAACTGCGCTTCGGGACGATTGTAAAGATCTACATCTACATCTTCGGTGCGGGTCATGATCACCTCCGCCCCTGCTTCCAGCAAAAGTTCCTCTAAGTAAAGACTCATGCTGAGGACGACATCTTTTTCATGGAGATCACCGGGCCCCGGCGCACCTGAATCTTTCCCTCCATGACCGGGATCGATAACTATTGTTTTACCGTTTAAAGGATTTTCTCTATCTATCCGGGGTGGCTTGTCAAGTTCAATTTTCAAGGTGGTGTTTTCCCAGGAAGGGGTGAAGCCGGTCATGGGCTGTTCAATCTTTACTGCCAACACCTGTGCTTTTGGTTCACCTTCTAAGGGTTTGAGATTTAACTCTCGTACTGAACTGGTAATTTCCGGTATCTCCAGGGTATTATCTTTATCTATCCCGAATATTTTTACCCGCAGATGATCTGTGCCGCTGTCAACAAGAAAAGGAAATCTTTCGTCAGCATTCAGGTACAGGATCACCTTGTCGTTGGTCTCTAATAACTCAATACCGCTCAGGGTAGGTTCCAGGGTCGTTTTATCGCTAAGTTCCCGGACTGCGTCTTTATGAAGTAGATATGTTTCATTCTCTTCAAGCTTAACCCGGTAATAGTTGCCTGATGATCCCACTGTCTCAAAGCGGGTTCCTGCAGTTAGATAACTGGCTACATCGTCGGAGTAACCGGTGCCGCCCCGGGTGCTGGAGTAAATCTGGTAATTGTTGTCGCGGATAATTCTAAACCAGCCTGAATAATTAAGTTCAGAAGAATCCTTGACTTCTACTACATTGTAAGGAAGTTCTGAAAAGAAGGCCACCTGGCCTGGCAATTCACGGCTGACTTGCTGCCCATCTTTTTCTAGCATTACTGTAACAGGCATTGTATCTGATATTCCAGCTGCAGGAGCATCATTAGGGCTTACCGTATACACTGCAGTATAAATACCACCGCGACCGGGAGGACCGCCAGGATATTCTAACTCAGTCATTGGAACAAAATTTCCTTGACCAATTTGATAATATGCTGTGGCTCCCGGACTGCCTCGGGCTACGATTCTCAAGGTTTCTCCAGTGGTTAGAACCTGTCGTGCCCTGGGAATTAAATGGGAGGAATGGATTGCCAGGGGTTCTTCAGCCATTAACCCGATCCCCTCGGGGTAAAGGACTGTTCTTTCAATAGTGCTGGTGTTGATACCATCGCTGGCTTCTACCTTAACTGTAAACTCTTCACCCCGGGGAATATCAAGCATGGTAAGGAAGTTTCCCGTTTTTCGGTTTAACAGATCTACCGGTTCCCCGTTAACCTTTACATCAACCTGCGAATAGGACTGAATGGTCCCAAAAACAAACAAAGAATCTGAGTAGTAATTGAGCTGATATTCTGGAGGATAAGCAACATGTAAAAGTGGGCCATCTAAATTATCCCCTACTTCAGGATCAAATTCTCCTGGAGTTGAAATGGTTAATTCTCTATTATCTGCATCCCATTTAACAAAAACGCCCAGTGCTTCTGCTGCCGATTCAACGGGAGCATAAATTGTATCATCAACCAGCTTAATCGGTGCGTCCCAGGCAAGGATTTCACCGTCCACTATGACCTTTTGGCTGCCGGCAGGAAGATTAATCTCGAATTCACCTAAGATCCCAGAAAACACTTCACCGCCAGGGTCCCAGCGTGTATAGGCGCCCAATGTTTCAAACACAGGCTGCGCGGGAACAAATATTATTTCATCTTCTATGATTACCGGGTCGTCAAGCTCGATTAGCTGATCATTGATCACAAGTTCTATAATTCTGGTCTGGTAAAACCAGAAAACTGAAGCTCCCGCTATGGAAATGATCAAAATGGCCAGTAAAAACTTCTTCAAACTAATTCACCCTTAGAAAAAAAATAGTCTTAAAAAATAGCCCAGTCATAAACAGTAGGCAGTTTTATCCTCTTAGCTGTAGTTTTAAGAAATGATTCTAGAGATGCTTAAACTTCCTTTCATTAAGGTGTTTTATTAACTGGAATCTATTTATTAGGCGCCGGGGTTTTCTTTTCCCTTTTACTGTCATTCCAAGGTATAACCCCTGGCTTTCACTCACTGGTTCAATATTAACGAACTATTGATAATATTACAAGCATCTCTGTTCTCATGGCTCTATTGATCTTAATGCTGGCGGTCCAGGCTCCGGTACTGTATCGCTTCAGCAATGTGAGTGAGCTCGATTAGCGCTGAGCGATCTAAGTCGGCAATGGTTCTGGCTACCCTGATAATGCGGTCGTGGGCGCGCATGGACAAGCCGATGCTTTGAAAAGCCTGGTGTAACAAGTTTCGGGCATCTTTTGCAAGAGGACAGTGCTGTTTAAAATATTTTGAGCGTAACTGGGCGTTGGTGGTTGCTGCAATATTTTGGTAACGCTCCCGCTGTATTGAACGGGCTTTTTCAACCCGGCTGCGAATTGTTTCTGATGATTCACCTTCTATTTGGCCATCAAGTTGCTCGTATTTAATAGCCGGCACTTCCACGTGGAGATCGATGCGATCCATTAACGGCCCTGAAAGCTTGTTACGATAGCGCAAAATCTGATTATGGCTGCAGCGGCATTCCAGGTGTGGCTCACCAAAATTGCCGCAGGGGCAGGGATTCATTGAACCGATAAACATAAAATCGGCTGGATAGGTTACTGTTGCCGTAAGGCGGGTGACGGTTACCTCCCTATCTTCTAAAGGCTGCCTCAATGCTTCCAGTAATTCGCGGTTGTACTCGGGCATTTCATCAAAAAAGAGGACCCCAAGATGAGCCAGGGTTACTTCACCGGGTCGTGGAGATTTGCCGCCGCCGATAATCCCGGCCAGTGAAGCGCTGTGATGAGGGCTGCGAAAAGGGCGCCTGGCAAGAAATGGTTTACTTGCATTCAATAAACCGGCAACACTGTGAATCTTGGTAATTTCCAGTCTTTCATCGTTGCTGGGACTGGGAAGAATGGATGGGATCCTCCTTGCCAGCATTGTCTTTCCACTTCCTGGTGGCCCATAAAGTAGTAAATTATGAGCTCCGGCTGCGGCAATTTCAAGGGCTCTTTTAGCTGTTTCCTGGCCTTTTACTTCTTTAAAATCAAGTTCCGACTTGCTATCAAAATAATGATTTCCTGTTAATGGTTGAATTGCCGGCAGTTTCTGGTCATTATTAAGATGTTTGACCAGTTGAGTTAATGTTGTAACTCCGTTTATTTTTAAGTTATTAATCAGGGTTGCTTCTGGCGTGTTCGCTTCAGGTATGTAAAGGGTTTTATCACGGTGAGATGGCAGCGCGATCATGGACAGAGCTATGGCCAGGGATCCGTTGATCCGTCGCAAACTACCATCCAGGGATAGTTCTCCGACAAAAACCCCGTTTTTTAAGACTTCATTTTGCGGTACCTGGCCGGTAGCAGCCAGGAAACCGATGGCGATAGCGAGATCAAAGGATGAACCTTCTTTTTTTAAATCCGCAGGAGCCAGGTTAACCGTTACTCGTTTGTAAGGAAAATTAAAACCACTGTTGCGGATAGCAGCCCGGACCCTTTCTTTAGCTTCCCTGACAGAGGCATCCGGTAAGCCGATGATATCAAAGGAAGGCAGTCCATCAGTTATGTCAACTTCTATGTCGAGCGGTACACCGTTTATGCCAATTATTGTGCAAGAATTTACTTTTGCCAGCATGGTTATCACCCTTCCAGTGATTTTGATTTTAATTCATTGATAAACAGGCAGGAAAAACAAAATAAAAATAGTAATACTTATTAGGATTAATAGTTTATAACCCCTGAAAGGAGGTATAATGCATGGATAAATGGGAATGTGATGTATGTGGTTATGTTTATGACCCCTCGGAAGGAGACAGCGATGGGGGGATCGCTCCCGGCACTTCTTTTGAAGATCTCCCAGATGACTGGGTCTGCCCGGTTTGCGGGGCAGGGAAAGACGAATTCTCGAAGCTTTAATTTAAAGTAAGTCAACCAGGCGTTACAGTATTAACAGGAGCAGGGGACTGGCCAATTTATTGGCCTGGTCCCCTATTTTACTGCTTATCATGTTCCTGGTTTAAACCCAGTTCCTTAACCAGGTGAACTACACCAACGACATGCTTTAACTCTATGACAAATGCTATCCCCGTTGCCGGTTTATTTAAGTTGCCGGCTTTAATTATACTGTCCAAAACTTGTTCGGTTTTTTCATCCCTTATTATGGTCAGAATAATATCTTTTTCTGGCTCGATAGGAATTCCCAGCAGCTGCTTTGTTTCATGAATCCCTTTTCCCCGGGCTGGTATAATAGTTGCGCCTTCTGCTCCGGCTTCATTTGAGGCCTTGATAATCCTTTCGCAACAGCCTTTTTTGACGATAGTTACAATTAAATCATGTTTAGGTATCTGGGTCATTATCATTACCCTCCTTTTCTGAGTTATCTTTATCTACTGAACTATGCTCGGCTTTGCCGCTGCCGGGATTAGCTGTTATTTCCCGGGACTGGGCGCTTTCATCTTCTTTTTTCTGGCTATTCATTTCTTCTTTTGAAGGATTCCCCTGGTTATCAATTGCATTTTGCTTTGCCTGATCTTCTGTTAGTAATGATTTTTCAGATCTTGAACCAGGTGAATCTGGAAAGTTTAGATCAAGATTATCTTGATCTTGAACATCTTGATCATTATCCTCAGTGGGGTAGACAAAACCTAGCAGCATGACCATTATAATCGGAGCCAGGGCTACGAGGGCAATCAGGCCAAAGCCGTCGATAACAGCATCCCGTCCTTCTATAACATCAGCAGCACCAACAGCCATAGCCATAATAAAGGTTACAGTCATCGGGCCGGTTGCTACCCCGCCAGAATCAAAAGCAACGGCGGTAAAGGAGGGTTGTGAAAAGAACATCAATATTATTGCCAGCAGGTAGCCGGGGATGATAATGTAGTAAAATGGAATACCAAATACTATCCTGGTCATACCGAGTGCAATAAATAATCCTACACCCAGGCACAAAGTATACAATATAATATTACTTTTGATATAACCTTTGGAGTTATCTTCAACCTGGTTGCTGAGAATGCGTACAGCTGGTTCAGCCATGGTGGCTACAAATCCTAAAATAAAGCCCAGCGGGATTAAGATCCAATTATTTGGAAGATTGCCCAGGAGTGCTCCCATTTCAGAACCCACAGGCATGAAACCGGCTTTTACACCCTGCAGGAAAAGAACCAGGCCTAAAAATGCAAAAATTATTCCTACCATAAGCCTGGCCAGCATTTCTTTAGGTAGCTTATAAACTAACATGAATACCAGGAATAAAACCAGGATTGGGCTTAAAGCAGTTAGAACTTCGGCTATTACCTCGTTAAAACCTTTAAATATAGTTTCAAAGCTCAACCGAAAAGCACCCCCAGGATCAGAACTCCAATCACCGGTCCGATTGAAGCTAAACCAATCAGTCCGAAAGTATCAGATACACCAGATTTTCCTCCCAATACCGATGTTGCTCCAACTCCCAGGGCCAGGATAAATGGAACGGCCATAGGCCCGGTAGTTACTCCTCCAGCATCAAAAGAGATAGCTACGAAGTCTGGGGGAACCCAAAAAGATAATATAACGATTAGCACATAGCCGACAGTTAATAAATAGCGGATGGGAATGCCTAAGAGAATGCGCAGGATGGCAACTGATACGAAAAAACCTACTCCTATTGAAACTGCTGTGATCAAAATTCCAGCTTCGATGGCCCCTCTAGATGCAATATCCACTTGATGGGCCAGCACTCTAACGTCAGGCTCTGCGATTGTAATTACTATGCCAAATATAAATGCCGCAATTAATAATATGGAAAGTGAGCCACGGGTAACCAGCTCAGAACCGATCAATTCACCTATAGGCAGCAAAGCAACCCGAACTCCGACCAGGAAAAGAAAGAGGCCGGTTGTTACCATAATGGCTCCTGAGATAAACTGTAAAAACAAATAGATCGGAGCCTGTAAAAAAAACAAAAGTATTACAGAAACTACCACTACAATAGGGAGGGTGGCCTGTAAAACTTCCAGTAATATTTCTTTTACATCTTTGACCATTATTTAATCACCGTAAGATTATTAATCCCTGCTGTAAGGGGAGCTGATCATAACATCCTTTATTAAACTATAAGAAATTATTTGCTCCAGTCCAGTTAAAAAGGCAACTATTTTAAGTTATATAGTAATAATTAATTGGGATTAAAAGCAGAAACTTTATACTCTGGCCCATTTTCTTCAGCTGGTTTTTTGTAAAGAATTTATATTCAGGCCTAAATGAGGCCGCGGCCTCGCCATCTGATGGATGAAAATGGCAACGCAAAATTTAAGAATAGCTTGATTATATTTAGTAGCTTTAGCTATATAATATTTTGAAAAGTCACAATTAATGCTCTACTTATTTATAACAACCATATCTTATATAATATTATGAACTCTGTCAATATATACTTTTAAAAATTGCTGCTGGGTTTTCCCATTATGGCAAGTAAAAAGAATAGATCCCCATTTTCAGGTGGAAGTGGAATAGGTTCATAAAATATGTTATGATGCGCTTTAGTAAAATGCTTATGTGACGAAAGGAGGCTCAGGGTGATGGATGATTTTTTTTCTTTTGACAACACTATTAAGGAAGCAAATCCAAAATGGTTAGAGTTTCTTAAGAGCGAACTCAATCCCCAGCAGTTTGAATTTGCCACTACTGAAGATCCAGCCCTTCTCGGCCTGGCCGGACCTGGTTCGGGGAAAACAAGGGCCTTGATTTATAGAGCGGCCCACCTGATAAAATGCGATGTGCAGCCCGAAGAGTTACTATTGCTTACTTTTACCAATAAAGCTGCCGGCGAAATGAAAGAACGGTTAGAATCACTGCTTGGATTTTTACCTCGCGATCTATGGGCCGGGACATTTCACAGTATCGGGTCGCGAATTCTACGGAGACATGCAGAACGACTGGAAAGGACTGCTAATTTTACTATTCTCGATGAGGACGACAGTAGGTCTGCCCTGAAGCAGATTTTAACTACTTTAGATGTTAGTGATGATGATCGTAAAATAATCATGAAAAGGGGTTTACTTGGCAGGATCATCAGCCAATCTCGAAACTCAGGTTTAACAATCAGGGAAGTGATGGAAGAGGATTATCCTTACAGGTTAGAATACTTAGAAACCATAAGTCAGGTTGCAGGGTTGTATGAAGAAAAAAAGCAGGAAAGCAATGCGTTTGATTTTGATGATTTACTGCTGTGCTGGTTGGATTTATTCGAAAATCACCCCTTGATCAGGGATCAATATCGGAGACGTTTCAAGCATGTTTTAGTCGATGAATTCCAGGATACAAATGTAGTGCAGGCCCGGATTATTGACCTATTTTCGGGAGCCAGCTCAATATGCGTGGTTGGCGACGATGCCCAGTCTATCTATGCCTTCCGCTACGCCAATATTGGCAACATCTTATCTTTCCCGGAAAAGTATGATCGTTGCCAGGTAGTGCGGATGGAACAGAATTACCGCAGTAGCCCGGAGATTGTGGAGTTGGCTAATCAATCAATAAGTTATAACCGGGATCAGCTGCAAAAAACTCTTTTTTCAAAAAATCCGCCTGGAGCGAAACCGGTGATAGCAAAAGTTTTTGATTCCCGTCAGGAAGCTTCTTTTGTTATGCAAAATATTTGGGAGCTACAAAACAACGGAATCCCCTTGCGTGAGATTGCCGTGTTGTACCGCAGCTCATACCTGACCCCGGAGGTGGAGTTTGCCCTGTCTCGCAGGGGTATCAGCTACCGGACTTACGGCGGAGTAAAGTTTTTTCAGAAAGCCCATGTCAAAGATGTTCTCGCTTATTTGAAAATTATTTATAATCCCTTTGATGAAAATTCATGGCGCCGTGTTGCCACTCTCCAAAAAGGTCTGGGGCAGGCTTCTTTTGACCGATTGTGGGCCAAGTTAAAAAGTTATGAAAACCCGCTGGAAGCAGCGATTTCCGGTTGTGAAAAACCAGCCCGGGGAAAGGAAGGGTGGGAATTATTAAGAGGAACCCTGGAACTTCTTTACAAAGGCAAAGATGATGCTGTACCCGATTTAATTGGTGCCGTGCTTGATGCCAATTATGACGATCTGTTAAGACAAAACTATCCAGACCAGTATGAAGATAGGTTTCGCGGTATTGAAAGGTTGGCCATCTATGCTGAACGCTTTAAAAACCTGCCTGCATTTCTGGAATCACTGGCCCTAGAAGAGTCTGTCTTTGCCGATACCAGTGCGGCTGGTTTATATTCAGAAGATCAGTTGACCCTCTCTACTATCCACAGCGCCAAGGGTAAAGAATGGGACACTGTTTTTATCATCGGCATGAACCAGGGCCAGTTTCCAAGCCAGAGGGTAGGCCAGGCTTTCCTGGATGAAGAAAGGCGGCTTTTTTATGTAGCAGCTACCAGGGCTAAACGTTACCTGTTCTTAAGTACATATCTTGAAGATTACCGAAATTACGGGGCTACTTCAGAGGGACCTTCCCAGTTTTTAAGAGAGCTGCCTCCGGATTGCTATCAGCTGGTTGACTTGGAAGGTGATTATTAGCCGGCTTCATCTTTATTTCTACCCTGCGCTTTGTTAAATTAGTTTATCGATACAATGAAATCAGCTTTTAACCATTTTTTCAGATGATCTGCATCTTTAAACCCAGGAAGTTTTTCCAGGAGATCGTAAAAGTTCTGACTACAATTAAACCTAAAAATCATAATTTCTTGTTATACTTTAACAGGCAGTATATTATTTTCCTGGCATGATAACCAGCCTTAACTTTAGCATGGTAACAGGTAAAGCCTTCACTGATCATAAAAAATTGGACACTTTATCAACAGGTATAGTATAATACCAATTAATTTTACTTTCCAATAGTGCAGGAGGTCCGGGATGTCAAGAATAGAAATCTACGATACAACGTTAAGAGATGGTGCTCAACGGGAAGGGGTATCTTTATCTGTAGCTGACAAATTGAAAATAGCCGAAAAGCTTGACGAATTCGGGGTGCAATATATAGAAGGTGGTTGGCCTGGTTCTAACCCGAAAGATATTGAGTTTTTTAAAAAAGCTGCCGGTTTGAAATTAAAAAACGCCAGGCTTTGTGCGTTTGGCAGTACCCGCAGGCCTGGTGAACCGGTAAACGATGATCCTAACATCAAGGCTTTAATTGAATCGGGCACAGAAACAGTAACAATATTTGGCAAAAGTTGGGACTTTCATGTCCACCATGCTTTAAAAACTACCCTTGAAGAAAACCTGGCGATGATTAAAGATAGTGTAGCCTACCTGAAATCTTTAGGCAAAGAAGTGATATATGATGCTGAGCATTTTTTTGATGGCTACAAGGCCAATCCGGAATATGCTCTTTCCACTTTAGAAGTAGCGGTTAAAGGTGGGGCTGATGTCATTGTTCTCTGCGATACCAATGGTGGACTCATGCCCTGGGAATTATCGGCCATCCTGAAAGTGGTCAAAGATAAAGTTAAAACGCCTTTAGGCATTCATGTTCACAACGATGCCGATATGGCGACAGCTAATTCACTTCTTTCTGTTCAGGAAGGCATTACCCATATTCACGGAACAGTCAATGGATATGGAGAACGTTGCGGCAATGCCAACTTGTGTTCAATAATACCGAACCTCCATCTCAAAATGGGCCTTCAGGTAGTTTCTGAAAAACAACTCCAAAACCTAACCAAGTTATCCCGTTATGTGGCTGAGCTGGTCAACATTGCTCCACCCGATCAACAACCATATGTTGGCTTCAATGCCTTTGCTCATAAAGGGGGCGTCCATATTGATGCTGTCAGTAAAAAGCCGGAAACTTACGAACATGCTAACCCGGCACTGGTTGGTAACCAGCGTAGAATCCTGGTTTCAGAGCTGGCCGGGAGAAGCAGTATCACTATAAAGACCAATGATTATGCTTATCATTTAGATAAAAACCAGCCTGAAACGGCTTCTGTATTGCAAAAAATAAAAGAAATGGAACATTATGGCTATCAATTTGAGGGAGCTGAAGGTTCTTTTGAACTGCTGGTTTTGAAAATGATGAAGTCTTTTCAGCCTTTATTTAAGCTGGAAGGGTTTAGGGTAATTATTGAAAAACGGGAGGATGGACAGCTATTCTCAGAAGCGACTATTAAAGTCCGCGTAGGTAATGTACAAATCCATACCGCTGCTGAAGGTAATGGCCCGGTAAATGCTCTTGATAATGCCCTGCGAAAAGCTTTAGAAGAAGTATTCCCGGATTTGAAAAAATTCAAGCTTACAGACTTTAAAGTACGTGTTATAGACGGAGTGGATGGTACTGGAGCCCAGGTGCGGGTGTTGATTGAAACCAGGGATGAGCATAAGAGCTGGGGTACTGTGGGAGTATCACCAAATGTGATTGAAGCGAGTTGGATTGCCTTGATGGACAGCCTGGAATACGGATTGATTTGCCGCAGACTGCCGGAGTTTAAGGAAGTTAAGGATGTTTTAGATCAATTAAAAAAAAGCCAGGTTTAATAACATGATCTTTTAAAATTTAGGCCTGCATCGCCTAATCCGGTAAAGTTTGGTTGAACAGTACTGAAGTAATCATAAGCTGCAAATAATGAAATGCCGGTGATGAAACACCTTTGGCGGTTAAAATGTTAAAAAGCCGAGGCCGGGAAAAACCTTAATAAATTTAGCGAAATGATCACTCTGGACGGTTTTTACACGGCCGGTTCATTTCCAGGATAATAAATAGCACTTGTAGTAACCTTAAGGCAGGTAAAACATGTACTGTTACTTATTTAAAGGATTATGCACTGATCATTTACTTCATTAGCATCAAAGGTCCGGGCCTTAATTAAGGTCTGGTTATAGAGAACTGCCAAGAAAACCCCGGGGATTGCCCCGGGGATGAATTGACATAATATTTTCAAAAAGCACTTGAGAAATTTTAAATACGTTAGTATATTGTATATGTAAATAAGAGGCAAATAATGAACACTCAAATAAACATAGCTTAACCCAAAGAATGGAAAGAAGAGTTAGAGAGGAAAGTCGAAATCAGCTTGAAAGAGATATTGTTAGAGGTGGCAAGTAGATATGAATTAGAAATAATACAAATGGAGGTGATGCCGGACCATATTCATATATTTGTTGGTGCTAAACCAACTGTCGCCCCGATAGACATAGTAAGATTTTTTAAAAGCATTACTGCCATTGGATTATTCAAGAAATATCCAGAGTTAAAATCTTTTTATGGTAGATGTGGCTCTTTGTGGTCGGCAGGAAAATTTATATCAACTAGTGGTAACGTTTCTGCACAAAAGGGGAAGTAAAATATGTTGGTACAAAGAGGCTATAAATATAGAATTTTACCAACTAAAGAGCAAGAAAAATCCTTACTTCAATGTGGTGGTAATGTCAGATTCTTATGGAACTATGCCCTTAAAACAAACCAAGATTATTATAAAGAAACTGGTAAATTTAAGTTTTATCACGAATTAGCTGTTTCGT
>PWMM01000285.1 GCA_003558195.1 Syntrophomonadaceae bacterium | reverse complement strand
GTACAGCCTATCGTTTTCTTGATAATGATGAGTATTATGAATATGAACAAAGAGGGGGACATGAAGATGTGTGCCCCGTGGTAGTAGGTGAAGCCAGTGCCTGGCTGGCTGGAAAATTGCTTGAGAACAAGGTTCCCATTTTGAAAAAAAACCTTAAGGTTTAATAAAAGCTAACTAAAAATCAGCCTTTACTGCCGTCTTAGCGGAATAAAGGCTGATTTAATGGAATAAATTTTTTATGATCCCGGCCGGATTAAGTGCTTGCTGAAAAATTAACTGCTTGCTTTTTGATTGAACCTGCGGGAAAGACTGGATTTTTTACGGGCTGCATTGTTTTTGTGAAGAATCCCTTTAGCTGCCGCTTTATCAATCTGTCGTACAGCCTGGTAAAGACTGTTTTTTGCCTCTTCTTCATCTCCGTGTTGGAGTGATTCTTCAAAATTACGAATTGAAGTTTTAACCAGGGTTTTTGTTCGTTTATTCCTAAGCTCGCGCTTTTCAGTTTGTCTTACTCTTTTGGCTGCTGATCTAATGTTTGGCAAACTCTAAACCTCCCTTCATATCTCTAAAACACTAAAATATTATCATCAGAGAGGATAAAAAGCAAGCATTTCTTTTACTTTCTGAGATAGCTTTAGTTTAAATCCAATTTAATTTGTTCAAGTATTTTTTTTGCCCTATGGCTACTAAACTGGTAACTTCAACAATAGTTTATTTGAGCAGTTGGGTATTTAAGCCTTGTTTATAATTTGGTTAATTGGAAGGATAAAAATTGATAATTATCGAAACTATAAAAGGTATAAAGAGAAGTGTAGGTAAAACTTGGGCTTGTAGAAAGGTGGTTCGGAAAAATGAAAGTGCTCAGCACCGCTGCGATGAAAGAGGCAGACCGCAGGACTATTGAAGAACTGGGGATGCCTGGGGCTGTCTTGATGGAAACAGCTGCGATGCGTACAGTTGAATTTATTTTATCTAAAATGCCTTATGCCAGGCGCTTTGCCGTTCTATCCGGGCCCGGAAATAATGGTGGAGATGGATTAGCTATTGCCAGGCTTTTAAAAAATGCTGGCTTATCAGGATCGCTGTGGAGTACAGTAAAACCGGGAGGTTACCGTGGCGATGCCGGTATGAATGAAAACTTTTTAGAAAGTGCTGCTTACCCTATCAATCGACTGGAAGGTAGAGAAAGCCTGGACCAGTTCCGGGAAGAGCTAGACGGTGTCGATTTCTTGGTGGACGCCCTGCTCGGGATAGGCGTTGACCGGAACGTGGAGGGTTTGTTCGCAGAATTGATAGAAGCGATCAATAATAAAGATTTACCAGTAGTTTCAGTTGATATTCCCTCTGGTGTTAATGGTAATACAGGAGCGGTGATGGGCTCTGCTATTAAAGCAAATTGGACAGTCACTTATGCTTTCCCCAAGCGAGGCCTTTTATGTCATGAAGGGGTGGAAAAAGTCGGTGAACTGTACGTTGGTAAGATTAATATCCCTGACGTCCTTGTAGAAAGTGAACCGGTAGATTTGCTGGACCCTGATCAAATCCTCAAGATTTTGCCTGCACAGGATAATTTAGTTCATAAAGGCAGCCTGGGGCGGGTTTTGGTTGTAGCCGGTTCTCCGGGGATGACCGGAGCAGCAGTGATGGCTGCTGAATCGGCTTTAATGAGTGGGTCAGGCCTGGTTTACCTTGCTGTTCCACAAAGCCTGGAGCCTGTTGCCAGCGCCCGGTTGGTAGAAGTAATTACTCTGGGCCTCAAAGAGACCAACCCCGGCCTGGTTAGTCCTGATGCAGCTGAAACAATCCTGGAAATGGCAGTTAACTGTGACTCTCTTGCCATTGGCCCTGGTTTGGACCCCGGTGTTAATACTACCAGGTTGCTTGAAAAGGTTATAGACTGTTCCCCCGTTCCGTTAATCATTGATGCCGGGGCACTGGAGGCTTTAAAGAATAATATGGAATTACTAAAAGCAGCCAGGCAACCGGTAGTGATTACCCCCCACCCTGGGGAACTGTCCCGCTTGATTGGTATCTCTGCCCGCGAAGTACAGGCAAACCGGCTGGAGATCGCCATAGACTATGCCCGGAAATGGGGGGTTGTTTTGCTGTTAAAAGGTTTTAATACGATTATTGCCGCCCCCGATGGTAGGGCAGCCATTAACCCCACCGGAGGACCGGCCCTGGCTACAGCCGGATCCGGGGACCTGTTAACGGGACTGATTGCCTCTTTTATAGCCCAGGGAGTGGAAGCTGAAAATGCTGCCCGTACTGGAGCTTTCATGCACGGCCTGGCTGGCGACCTGGTACCGGGGGGACGGGGCCATATGGCTCGCGAAGTGATGCGCTATTACAAGCAGGCTTTTAAGCTTCTTGCAGAAGCCGATAATGCTCGCTTTATAAACCCTTACCTGGCCAGGGTCCGGGTTTATTAAGATGTTTTTTGAAAAGCATAGTATAGCTTTAATAATCCAACAAGAATATACAAAGAGTTAGCAAAAGAAGGTTTTAAGGGCTGCAATATGGAATTTGACGCAGCAGAAGCAAAAACAGGCAAACTAAAAATTTACAAGTAATAATTAAATCAGTTGCAGTAATGGTATTTCAATTATAATGGCGAAGGAGAGATAGATAGGAAATGAAAAAAAACACTGTAAATGTTGGCCTGGTAGGCGCGGGAACGATCGGCAAAGGAGGAGTCGATCTATTTAAACGCAACAGTCATTTAATTAACAAAAACCTTGATTTCATTATTAACCTGGCAAAGGTTGCCGATAGGGACCAGGAGCGCTTACAGTCTCTTGATTTAGAAAAGGTTAAGCTAGCAGCAGATGCTGCTGAGATTATCGATAATCCTGATATTGACATTGTTATTGAGCTAATGGGTGGAATTGAACCAGCCCGTAGCTTTATAGCCAGGGCGCTTGAAAATGGTAAATACGTAGTAACTGCCAACAAGGATATGATGGCCAAACATGGCCAGGACCTGATTGACCTGGCTCGAGAAAATAAAGTAAATTTATTTTACGAAGCCAGTGTCGGTGGCGCTATTCCATTGATTCGCCCCCTTAAACATAACCTGGTTGCAGATCGGATCAGCAGGGTGCTTGGCATTGTTAATGGTACTACTAATTACATTTTTACTCACATGGCCCAGGATAACTTGAGCCTGGATGAAGCGCTTTCTGAAGCACAAAGGCTGGGATTTGCCGAATCTGATCCCACCAACGATGTGGAAGGCCTTGATGCAGCTTATAAACTGGTGATTATGGCTCAACTGGCTTTTGGCAAGAAAGCTGAATTTGATCAGGTCCATATTGAAGGTATAAACGGTGTTACCTATGAAGATATTTCTTATGCCGGAGAAATTGGCTATACTATTAAACTGCTTGCTATTGGCGAAGACCTTCCTGAAGGGTTGGCGTTAAGAGTTCATCCAGCCCTGGTTCCGCTAGATCATCCCCTCGCTTCAGTCTTAAATGAATTAAATGCAGTTTTTATTGAAAGTGAAGCTGCAAAAGAGCTTATGTTTTACGGTCCGGGTGCCGG
>PWMM01000204.1 GCA_003558195.1 Syntrophomonadaceae bacterium | reverse complement strand
TAGGCTGTCGGTCCAGTAATCATAATGAGCCATTCTGCGCAGGCTGGCTTCAATGCCACCCAGAATTACAGGTGCATCTGGAAAAGCTTCTTTTGCTTTGCGGGCATAAACTGTTGCTGCCCGATCGGGGCGCTGGCCCGGCCTGCCCCCGGGAGAATAAGCATCTACTTTCCTTTTCTTTTTGGCTACGCTGTAATGATTGACCATAGAGTCTATATTGCCAGCGGTAATCAGGAATGCCAGCTCAGGTTTGCCCAGTTTGCTAAATTCCCCGGGGTTTTTCCAGTCAGGTTGGGCAATTATACCTACCCTGAAACCTTTTGCTTCCAGGTAGCGGCTGATGATAGCTGTGCCAAAAGAGGGGTGATCGACATAAGCATCGCCACTAATTAATATAAAATCCAGGCTATCCCAATTTCTGAATTTAAGATCTTCATTGCTAATTGGTAAAAATAACTGGGCCATTCAATCCTCCGGTTTGTTATATTGAAGAGTGGATTAATATATTATATAAAGCTTTGCTCTTGTTGTGAGCATACCTTATTTAAGCTGCTTCCACAACAATATATTAAAAATGGATCCTCGGATGGTATTGAATCACCATTGCCAGCAGGGGAAAAGATCTTTTTAACGAAATCTATAACAATACAGCCCTGACAAGTTAAATTCTGGTTGAGGATAATTTGATATGATGCCATTACAGTATGAAGGCGATGTTTACAGGCCGCCCAGTGAAGCGAACAGTTTGATCTTGCAGGCTACAGTAGGCTGCTCTCATAATCAGTGTACTTTTTGCGGGATGTATAAAAATAAAAAATTTCGCATAAGGAACCTGGAAGAGCTCAAATTAGATATTGAAAAATCTTCAAAATACCTTCCCAATACCAGTCGGGTTTTTTTAGCTGACGGCAATGCCCTGACCATTCCTTCGGAGCAATTGCTAATAATTTTGGAATATCTGAACAGGGCTTTCCCAAAGCTGGATAGGGTTTCTCTATATGGAAACCCCCAGGATTTTTTGGAAAAAAGCGTTAAAGAACTTGTACAACTTAAAAATAACAAGTTGGGTATTGTATACCTGGGCCTGGAATCTGGTAGTGCCTCGGTCCTTAAAGCTATAAAAAAAGGTGTAGCCCCTGAAGATATAATTCAAGGTGCCAAACGGGCCAAAGAGGCTGGCTTGCCTCTTTCTATTACAGTACTCAACGGGCTGGCTGGCCTGGAAGGTACAGTAGAGCATGCCCGCGAAACGGCCAGGGTTTTGAATTTAATTGATCCTGAATACCTGGGTCTGCTTAGCTTGATGCCTGTTCCTGGTACTTACATAAACCGCTGTTTTAAGCAAGGATCTATTAAAGAGCTTTCTCCTTGGCAGCTTTTGGAAGAAATCAAGATGATGGTTGAAAAATTGGAGTTAACAAACTGTATTTTTCGAGCTAACCATGCCTCAAATTACTTGCCTATAAAAGCGGTTCTTTCCCGTGATCAGGAAAACCTGTTAGCTGAATTGAAGTGGGTTTTGGCACAGAGAAGGCCTGGAACTTTAAAAAGCGATTTATTTCGAGGATTGTAGAAACTATTGAATCTGTAGGCCGATAGTATCTATCATATTATAACGATTATAAGTCCGTTTTACTGAGCTTAACTCACGGCTACTCTTAAAAACAGGGTTATAAAAAGACCCATTAAAGACTTATTGCCGATTATCCTTTCCGGGAGGTGGTGTAGATGAAAAAAACCAATGCTATCAGGATCTTGGAGCGTCTTAATATTGATTATCAGCTTTTGGAGTTTGATGTAGACGAGAATGATTTAAGTGCCCAAGATGCGGCTAAAAAGCTGGGATTGCCTCCAGATCAGATTTTTAAAACCCTGGTGGCCCGCGGTGATAAAAGCGGTGTAATAGTAATTTGCATTCCTGGGAGTAGTGAGTTGGATTTAAAAGTTCTTGCTAAAACCAGCGGTAACAAGAAAGTTGATTTAGTACCTTTAAAGGAAGTCCATCAACTAACCGGCTATATCAGAGGGGCTGTTTCTGCACTGGGCATAAAAAGCAATTATCCTTTATATCTTGATCAAAGTGCTTTTACCCATTCATCTATTATTGTTAGTGCCGGAACCCGTGGATTGCAAATAAGCCTTGCCCCCTCTGACCTGGTAGAGGTATTGGGAGCTAATACCGCAATATTAAGCAGGTAAAAGTATGAACCAGTTTAACCTTTAACGGCAGTTTAATTTTTTTTTTTGCAAACTTCTTGGCCCAGCTAAAAAGAACCTGAACAGTTACTTACTAAACCGCCACTTTCTGAAATTTCCCATCTATTGATTTAACAGTAATTGTAGCAATCATTTAAATGGTTATCCGTTCAGCGAAAGCTCTGCTTAAGTTATTAATTATGGTCTTTACCGGTAAGATATCATTAATTTTATAAACGTTTTTACCGGAAAAAATTATCCCCTGATCAGTGTTCCCGAGGCGACTGTTTTCTAGAGCTTCCAAAATGCAATATTCATGTGAACAGGCTTTCAGGCAGCCATCGCATGCTGGTTCAGATATTTCCCCCCGTTTTAAAGCTTCAGAAAAACTATTTTTAATAGCCCGGCCGGGTAAACCCACAGGGCTTTTAATTAGAACTATATCTTCCTCTGAAGCATTTAAATAGATTTTTTTAAATGATTCTGCAACGGAGCATTCTTTACTCAAAACAAAACGAGTGGCCATTTGAATACCATCTGCTCCTAATCGCAACATTTTTTCTATATCGTTGCTGTCAGTTATACCTCCTGCAGCGATGACGGGAATGCTTACTTGCCCTTTTATCTCCGGTAAAATCTCTGCAGTGGGCCGATCTGTACCTAAATGGCCTCCCGCTTCTGAGCCTTCTGCTATGACTGCTGAAGCGCCATATTTTTCAGCAATTTTGGCCAAGCGACCAGAAGACACTATAGTAAAAATGGGTGTATTTGCTTCTTTGCCCCAGGTGAATATGTCCCTGGAAAAACCGGCTCCTGAAATAACCAGGTCTACTTTTTCTTGCAGGGCGGTCTTTACCAGTTCAGCAAAATTACTAACAGCAAACATGACATTAATTCCGATTACACCCTTTAAGGCAATTTTTCTGGCAGCCCTAATTTCACTTCTCAATTCTTCAATACTCATCCCGGTAGCAGCGATAACACCTACTCCTCCGCAAGAGGCTACTGCTCCAGCCAGTGGAGCGGTGGATACGCGTACGGCCATGCCTCCCTGAATTAGGGGGTATTTTAACCTGATGTTATTAAAAATATTCATTGCAGTTACCTTTCTCATGGTTATTGGCTCTGGCTCTTTAAGGCTGAAAAAGGGCATTCCTCATTAATATAAGGAATGCCCAAAAACATTAATTGTCTGTTTATGTTACTGAGGGACAACGTTGGCAGCCTGTTTTCCGCGCTCGCCTTCAACAACTTCAAATTCTACAGACTGGCCTTCTTCAAGGGTTTTAAAACCTTCGGCCTGGATGGCAGAAAAATGGACAAACACATCTCCGCCTTCTTCTGTTTCAATAAATCC
>PWMM01000235.1 GCA_003558195.1 Syntrophomonadaceae bacterium | reverse complement strand
GGCACACTGCGTGGCCCCCAGGCCGGGCTTTCCAGGCCTTTAACATGAACAGCAAAAACTTCTGCTTCTTCGCCCAGCTCCCGGGCAGCAATTCTTACGCCTTTGGCCAAAAGATCGCCAATTCCTGAACGTGATGCAATACTTTCCAGGATATAATCCACTGCAGCAGTGTCTCCAAATTTTAATTCTACGCCCCTGGTATCTTCTGTGCTGATTATTCCCTTTTGAAAAGCTTCAATCGCAAATCCGGCAACTCCTCCGGCAGACATACCATCCAGCCCGAGGGCATCACATTTCTTTACCAGGTAAGCGACTTCTCTAACATCGCCGATACCTAAATTACTGCCGATCATCGCCGCTGTTTCGTACTCAACCACATCAGATACCAGGCCTTTGCGCCGCCCTCGCCAGATCATGCCAATTTTGCCGCAGGCGATAGGGCAGCCGGCACAGGCCACATTGCGCAGCCAGAACTGCCTGCGCTGTGCAACAGAATTCAAGCCGGATGCGTTTTCAAATGCTCCATCGAAGTAATTATGGGTTGGCAGCAGCTGTTCCGCATTGGCAAAGTCAATTGAAGCAGCAGTACCTTCACTAGTAAAGTTTTTGATGTCATCACTCTGGGCCAGTTCATGGTAAGCCTGATCAACGGCTGAAGCGAAGGCAGGAGGGTCAGCCGGGGTTATAACCTGGTTGCCCCGTAAAACCAGGGCCTTGAGGTTTTTTGAACCCATTACAGCACCAGTTCCGCCCCGTCCGGCATGGCGGTTATATTCACAGTTAATCAAGGCGTAGGAGACCATCTTTTCTCCAGCCAGGCCGATACAGGCAGTCTTAATCGTGTCATCATCGTGGATCTGGCGCAGTTTTTCCACCGTGGCAAAGGTATCAAGTCCCCAGATTTCACCTGCAGGGCGGATTTCCATATTGTCATTTTCAAGCCAGATGTAACTTGGTTCTTCGGCCCTGCCGGCAATGATGATTCCGCCGTAACCGCAGTAGCGAATTTCCTGGGCGAAATGACCGCCAAAATATGAATCGGTAAAAGTTCCGGTCAGGGGTGATTTGGTAACCACGCAACCACGTATGGCCGGGGCAAGCGTTCCGGTTAGGGGACCGGCTATGAAAAGCAGCAGGTTTTGCGGGGAAAGCGGATCGCACCCTTCCGGTAAAAGATCATATAATATCCTGGCTCCGTAGCCTTTCCCTCCAACAAAATATTTTTCCAGGCTAGAGTCAATCGTCAGCTCAGACGCCTTTTTTTTATCCAGGTCAATATACAGCAACTTGTTCATGCTCCCTGAAATTATCACTTGCCTGTCACCTCCACCTTCTCAACAACGCTTAAGGCTCCCGGAAAGCAGTACTGCACGCAAAGTGGATTTCCCTCACAGAGATCACACTTATCTGCCTTCTTGTTAAGATCCCAGGTGATCATATTATCAGGGCAGGCTGTCATGCAGTTTCCACAGGAGGTGCATTTTTCTTTATTAATCAAGACCACTCCACTTTTCTCATCCCTGGTGATAGCTTCAACGGGGCAAGAATGCAGGCAAAATGGATTTTCGCACTGCGTACAAACAAGGGGTCGGTTAATAATATTTTCTTTTTCTTTTAAAATTTTCATTCTGGCTGCACGTGGGCTGTATCCCCCGGCAGCCCGGTTTGAGCAAGCCAGCAGGCAGGCTTCGCAGCCGGTGCAGAGATCGAAAACACCTTTCAGGTACTTCATTTTAATCCTCTCTCTCTTTTAAAAATGGGCCAATTTAAACAACTGTTGGGCTATTTAAATTTTTCCCAGTAATATCCTTTGTAAAAAGAGGAGAAACAAAAAGATGGATTTGTGCATTTTGCACAAGTCTGTCAACCGCAATTTTAAATCAGAATGGTCTTATATAGAGCTGGTATTCATCAATACTAGCACAGAAGGCTTTATAACTCTGAAGAATTTAACTGTTAATGCGGCGGCTAACTAAAGCCAGTAAGAAGGGAAAGGGATCGAGACTGTCTAACTCCCCGCCCAACAATTCTTCAATCTTTTGCAGGCGGTAGTTAAGGGAATTACGATGCAGGTGGAGTTTTTCCGCAGTCCTGCTTCTAGAGAAATTACATTCCAGGTAAGTTTCTAAAGTTTTTGCCAGCTCACCTCCTTTTTGGCGGTCGTATGAGAGGATAGGAGATAAAATTCGCTCATAAAGTTCAGATCTGCCGGAGGTGGCCAGAAAACGTTTGACTAAATGATAAGGGGCCATTTCAGAATATGAAAGAGCAAACTCCGTTTTATATATTTTTTTACCCAAATCTATTGTTTCCCAGGCTTCCATGTAACCGGTGTTAATTCTTTCAATATCAATACAATAATCTCCAACAGCCATGTACAAGGGTAAATCAGGCAAATACTCTTTGATGTAGCCTCTTAATTCCAGCATTAAATCTTTGCCATAATTCATATTGGGTTTGAGCTTGTTCTTTTCTTGAACGCGGATCAGGGTCACAATACTGCCCAGCGTATCGATTACAGTCCCCGCAGCCCCTGTTTTTTCCAGGGCATAACTAAGCAAACGGTACAGCTTCCGCTCTATGCTATCTTTGCCTAAAACAGGGCTTTTAAGCTTTTTTTGATCCTGGTAAAGTTTTTCCTTGTTTATTTCAGTCAGCATAACATAATAACTAGCGTTAGCATCCAAGCCGTACTGCCGGGCCTGGGGGATTATATTTTCAAGGTTTTTCAGGTTACCCAGTAATAATTCGTTATAAAAGTCGCGTTCATTTTTTTGCTCGGCGTCCTGGATAGCTTTTTCTTTAAGGATATCTAAGGCGATAGCTATTGCTCCCGCTTCCAGGGTGGTGGATTTTCCCTTATCAAGTTCATATTCAAGGTTCGGGACTATCAAAGCACCGAAAAAATTTTCACCGGCAATAATGGGGAAGAAATAGTCATGCATCAAAATGCCAGAGCATTGATGCTGGTAGTAAACAGGTTGTTTATCCTGGATTAATTGCTTGAGCAGTTCATGAGGATAGAAATCTTCCAGCATCAGGGGCGTTGTTTTTTTTTGCCATTGCGTAGCCAGGGGCGCGGAGCAATTAAATCCGGGAACTAAGGCAGCATGTTGTAAAAGAAGTTCTGCATCAGCCATTAAAATTGGCCTGTTTAGCAGTGAAGCCATGGAAGAAAGCAGTTCCTGCAAACTTTTTCCCTTCAGAACCATGTGAGTCATCATATTGTGGACTTCCCGGGCATACTCAAGGGCTTTTACCTGCTTGTCTAAAATCTGACCCATGATAGGAACAATAACATCAATATAGGAACAATCAGGCATCTGCAACAGGGGCAGGCTGATTTGATCAGCCTTCTGGATTAAGCGTTCATCAATGTGGGAGATATAGCGCTCCGGGGAAAAAATGATCAAGCCAACACCGCCACAGGTATGAATATCATCGAGCATTTTCAACTGGGCATCTATATCGTCTTTCAGGGCATAAAAGGTGGTGGAAAGTAAGGAGTCCTGCTGGAACCAGATTGCTGCATCTGGAACATCAATAATATCTACGG
>PWMM01000153.1 GCA_003558195.1 Syntrophomonadaceae bacterium | reverse complement strand
TACAGTCCGGGTTTAGATTGCTGCCAGGAGTGTGGTTCTGAAAATCTCCGGGGTTTCAGTCCCAAAGAAGGCAGTTTAATGTGTGACCGGTGCCGTTGTAATGACCTTATTCCTTTAGAAAGTGGCACTATCGCCCTGGCGAGGCATTTGTTGCAGAGCCCTCTTCAGCAGGTTGGCAAGATCAGGGCAAGTATCAGGCAGAAAGAAGAATTGGCCAGGATGAACAGTACTTTTATCTCCTACCACCTTGAACTGGGGGAATTAAAATCAAAACGGTTACTAAAAGAGTAGAATACTAAAATAAAGATGCCACCCTTGGTTTACAAAAAAAATAACCTGCAGATAATGACTACTGTAAAGGAAGGTGAATGGCTATGCATTTAGGGATCATCATATACTCACGAAGTGGTAATACCCGAAAAGTAGCAGGCAAACTTAAAGAAGAATTAATTAGTTGCGGCCACAGTGTTAACTTGGAGGAAATTACTATTAATGGCAAAACACCCGCCCAGGCCGGGCAATTTGAATTAACTGCCAAACCTGATCCCGGGAATTATGATGCTGTGATTCTAGGAGCTCCCGTCCAGGCTTTTAACCTAAACCCCGTAATGAAAGCTTACCTGGAGCAAATACCTTCCTTGAAAGGTAAGAAAGCAGCCTGTTTTATCACCAAGCATCTTCCTGTAAAGTGGAGTGGTGGAACCCAGGCTGTCAGTATAATTGAGAAAGGCTGTACAAGTAAAGGCGCTGTTTTTAAAGGGGCCGAAATCATAATCTGGTCTAGCGCAAAAAAACAGGAAAATATCAAGCAGGCGGTAAAGAAGCTGGCTGCATTATTTTAAAGGTTATGGCATCAATTCGAGTAAATAATTAATAATACTTTAGCCAGGGGGGTTTCAAGTTCATACCTGTGGTGCTGTTGACCGATAAGTCAACCTTAGGTGGGTTAAATCATGATGTTGAGCCGAAATTAACTCAAGGTGTAATTTTTATCAAGAACTGCTATCAGTATACTTGACAATGCGAACCCCAGTTGTTAGTATCTTTATAATTAAAGTAGCTACCAGACTTAAGGGACCAGGTAGGTTTAACCTGCTTTCGAAAGCTTAAGAGATCATATAATCAATACAGGTATTGATATAAGGGTATAGTGAAGTCTAGAGCTACTTGGCAGCTAAGAAACAATAATTTTAGAGCTACTACTGAGCTTATTAATTGTAAAAAATTGAAATTAAGACTGAAATCTATCCGTTCTACTTTAGGGCAAATTGGTTATATCGTGTACGCTCTTCGTAGGCGGGTAAACAGAGATAATTAAATCATAATAGGGCAATGATAGAAAGAAGTAATCGGATTAATCTTCTCTTTTATCAGCGAACCGGGATTGGTGGAAGCCTGGTAGAGGATCCGATGAATGGCGTTCTTAAGCCTATACCCAATCAAGAGGGCCGGGCCTTATAAGGGTTAGGCCAAGTAGGGTGGAACCGCGGGAACACCTCCCGTCCCTATGGTTTTTCGAGCCACAGGGACTGGAGGTTTTTGTTTTTGTCAGCAAGCCGGTTTGATATCTCTGTTTTATGATAAATATGATCTTGAAAACCTATCTTTTACTTAAAAAAGAGATGGCTTTGTAACCAAAAGGGGGTCAGTGAATCATTTATTGCGGCTTAAGGAACTAACCTGAATGGACTAAATTTCTTTTAATTAAAGGAGGAATTTTTTTGGATTTACAAACTTTAATGATAAAATTCCAAGATTTCTGGGCCTCGAGGGGATGTTTGATATGGCAACCCTATGATGTTGAAAAAGGGGCCGGTACCATGAATCCCGCGACTTTTTTAAAATCACTGGGACCTGAGCCATGGTCTGTAGCCTACGTAGAACCTTCAAGAAGGCCTGCAGATGGCAGGTATGGTGAAAACCCGAATCGTCTATACCAGCATTTACAATACCAGGTAATAATTAAACCGACTCCAGTTGATATCCAGCAGCAATACCTGGATAGCCTGGCTTATCTCGGTCTTAATCCTTTAGAACATGATATTCGTTTTGTTGAGGATAACTGGGAGGCTCCAACCCTGGGGGCATGGGGATTGGGCTGGGAAGTCTGGCTTGACGGTATGGAAATTACCCAGTTTACTTACTTCCAACAGGTAGGGGGTTACGACGTAGAGGCTGTTCCGGTAGAATTAACATACGGTCTGGAAAGAATTGCGATGTACCTGCAAGACCGTGATAATGTATTTGATTTGATTTGGACCGGGAATATTACTTATGGTGAAGTATATAAACGCGTTGAGTGGGAGCAATCCAGCTATAGTTTTGATTATGCTGACCTGGATTTGCTTTTTAAATTGTTTAGCTTATATGAAAATGAGGCCAAGCGTCTACTGGAGTTAAACCTGGTCTATCCGGCATATGATTATATTTTGAAGTGTTCACATACCTTTAACAATCTTGATGCTCGCGGAGCAATCAGTGTTACAGAGAGAGCAGCTTATATCGGTAGGGTACGGAACCTGGCCCGGTTATGTGCCCGGTCTTACCTGCAGCAGCGTGAAGATGCCGGATACCCTTTAATGGTTGGAGGTGGAGAATAATGACAGCAAAACAGGACTTTTTAATGGAATTAGGATGTGAAGAAATCCCCTCACGTTTTTTACCCGGGGCTATGAAACATTTGGAGCAGGGAACCGCAGAGCTTTTAAGTGAAAACAGGCTTCATTATGATACAATCGAAACCTATGCCACTCCTCGCCGCTTGGTAGTGTTAATTAAGGCACTGGAAAACGAACAGGCTGATCTAGTAGAAAAAATAAAAGGACCTCCTATGGATCGGGCTTATGATGAAACGGGGAAGCCGACCAAGGCCCTTTATGGCTTTTTAAAAAGCCAGGGTATTTTGATTGAACAGGTAGAAGAGGAAGTGATCAAAAATGCCCGTTATGTAATTGTCCGCAAAGAAATACCAGGCCGCTTAACTGAAGATTTGCTGACCGAGTTGATGCCGCAGTTAATTCGTAAGCTTTCATTTCCACGTCCAATGTTTTGGGAAAACAAAGATGTTCGTTTTGCTCGGCCTATCCGCTGGATCCTGGCCCTTTATGATCAAAAAATCATTCGTTTCAAGTTTGCCGGCTTAGAATCGGGTAATTTAACCTACGGCCATCGATTCTTAGCGCCCGGACCTTTTGAGATAATGGATCTCCATGATTATTTTAGTTGCCTGCAAAATAATTATGTTATCCTTGATCAAAACCTGCGTCGTGATATGATATCGGAACAATTAAAAGAAAAAGCTAAAGAAAACGGTGGCATTGCCCTTGTAGATGAAGAACTTCTGGAAGAAGTAACTTACCTGGTTGAATATCCGGTTGCCGTAGATGGCTCTTTCGATGAAGCGTATCTGGACTTGCCCCAGGAAGTACCTATCACTTCCATGCAGAATCATCAACGTTATTTCCCTATTGTAGAGAAAGATACCGGAAAGCTTTTACCACACTTTATAGGTATTAGTAATAATTTATTCCACCCCAACATTCGAAAGGGCTACGCCAAGGT
>PWMM01000215.1 GCA_003558195.1 Syntrophomonadaceae bacterium | reverse complement strand
GGTACAGCAGGCGGGTCGTTTCATGGGCCTGCTCGATGTACTGCCTTTTCTGGGCGTGGGTCCGTTCACCTGCAGAGTGCTTTTTTAAATCCGCACCGGCACAAAAAGCCTGCTTTTCTTTACCATTCTTAACCCGTACTGAACCGGTAAGGATGACCACCCGAACATCTCCGTCTTCACAATGTTTCTGTAACAAATCAGTTAGCTCAAAGTACATTTCTTCGTTAACCGCGTTCATTCTTTCAGGCCTGTTTAGCCTCAAGGTCAGAATCCCGTCTTTAAGCTCGTACTTAATGGTCGAGTAGTCCATATCTTCCTCCTTGGAATAAGATTATCATCTGAAAGCATGCTTTACCTTAATTGCAAGACTATCATTATTTTTTTTACATTTCAATAATAACATAGTATTTGATTTAATTTTCCACTTCTGAGACCATTGTGCCGGCATCCAGGTTTAAAACCGGGCGGATGCCCAGCCAATCAAAATGACCTGGCAACGGTATGCCGAACTCCCCGTCTTCTTTCACTATATTAAGAGTATATTCGTATGTCAGACGGTGCGTGGAAGATGAGCGGGTCCAGTATTCCTCTAACGAGTTATTCAAGGAGGCAGCTATTTTTGCCGGGTCAGAATCTTTAAAGTAAGCATAAGCAGAGCCGGTTTCATAACTTCCTGCGTGCTCTGTATCGCCCAGTTCTGTGGTGGAAGGGATAAAAATTTTATCATTGGTAAAATACTCCAGGTTACTGGTTGAATCATAGTTGGGCAGGGAGGTAGTAATAATTGCCCTGGCAAAATTGTCTGAGAAAGCCTGGTAAAAGCCTTCCCCTTCATGAATACCGGTTGAGTTTAACCAGGGTCGCAGCCCATACCCTGCACTGCTGTGAGTACCGCTATCACCCCAGTGACTGGAACCCCGTTCATGGATATGGGTGCTGTCATCAAAGGTATGAAAGCCAATCAATTCTTCAGCGATGAGAGTGACATGGGGCTGATCGATATCATAATGATTAATGGCAGCTACAATCCAGGTTACCGGTTTTTTATCGCCCAAATCGGTGGGCATTCCGTATGCTCCTTCGTTAGTATAGTTATAACCCAGGCGAAACTCCCACTCCCAGGTGGGATCAGCTACCCGACTGCCGACAGGCAAATCAGATAAAGGAATCGTGCCACTTTCATAATCAAACCGGTATTGGGCATCAAGGGATGTTTCTAAATCTTCTCCGCCTACCCGGGCACAGGGCACTTCGATATAAGATTTCATGTAATCATCACTGAGGCTGTGATAAAGAAAGTTATCCCGGATAATGATATTATCTTGATCAATGACCTCTACCCGGCCATAATTAGCCCATTGCTCTAATAAGCTGTTATAGTATTCAAGGTTAAAAGTTAAAAAATAGGGGCTGACCCGGTATTCTACCCTGCCATCTGTATCGGGTGATGTTAACTCCAGCCTTTCATCACTAAAACGGTACTCTATAGTAACATCCTCGTATTCACCCTGCCAGGATCCCAGTAAAATATCGGGATCTAAAGCATCGTTTCGGATCACCTCGCCGAGAACATGAATATTTAACTCAAGCGGTGACCAGGAGGCGCGATATTCGTAAGAAATCCCCTCGGTGACCCGGGTTGGGTTACTGCCATCGATACCCATAATGTAAAAACTTGGAAAAATATCATAAATATCGCTGCTATGAAATTGTTCACTGTAAATAATTTTACTACCGTCCGGAGACCATTCCGGATGCTGGCTGTTATAGCCAGATTCGGTGAGACGAATATGATTATCTCCATTAGCATCCATTACATAAATATCATAGTAACCGCTTTCATCATGGCTGTTTGACACAAAAGCTATCTGGGATCCGTCGGGAGACCAGGCCGGATAGTAATTATAACCACCTATGGATGTTAGTTGAGTAAGATTATCTCCGCTGATGTCAATTACGTAAATCTCACTATGCTCAAAATCTTCAATGACTGAAAAAGCAATTTTACTACCATCGGGTGACCAGGCCGGAGCCAAAACATATAGATCTTCGGTAAGCCGGGTTAGATCACTGCCATCGGGATCCATCAGCCAAAGATCTAGCTCATAGGTTCCGGTAGGATCGGCAGCACAGGCAATTCTTTTACCGTCAGGTGACCAGGCCGGATATGAATAATTACCTTCCGGGTCGCTTATCCTGGTCAAATTGCCGCTGGCCAGGTCCATTATGTAAACAGCGCTTTCGTATTCTTCGGGATAATATCGTGTAAAAAGAATTTGAGAGCCGTCAGGCGACCAGGCCGGTTCATAGCTATCTTCTTCAGTTTCTGTGAGTCGGACCATCCTCTGGCCGGCGAGATCGATTACAAAAAGATCATAGGTGCCAAGGTGATTTGAATCAAAGGCAATCAGATAACTTTCATCCCCTACTGGAGCTGCTGCTTCTTCACCTGCTATTTCTGCTGGTTCTTCGGCTACTTCTTGAGGCCCATCAGCGATTAAGTTATAAGCCAGCAACCCTGCCCCAATTAATAACACGGCCAGGATGGCAACAATGACAGGGCTCTTTTTTTTGTCCTTATTTACCGGTGTTATTAGTGGTTCTTCTATGTCATCTTCTTTTGCTGGAGCTATTTGCGGCTCTTCTATTGCATCTTTTTTTGCCGGAGGTATTTGTGGTTCTTCTTTCTTGTCTTTCTTTGCCAGAGCTATTTGTGGTTCTTCTTTTTTATCTTTTTTTGAGGAGGATAACAGTGACTCTTCTTCTGTATCTGAAACTACTGCAGGGTCTGGTTTCGGTTTATAATCCTGTGCTGGTGGGGGGGGAGGTTCAGGTGGAGCAGCTGGCCCTTTCTCAGAAGATAAGTGGGAGTCAGTGACAACTTCTTCTTCAGGATAATCAAACCAGCCGGGTGCTTCCCTTAAAGCGGCATAAAAATCCGGGATATCTTCAACCCTGATCCATTCATCCATACCCTCACTCCAGGCCAGCTCATGTGGCTTAATCCCTGCAGATCTAATAAAATGATTCATTTCTTCCTCGGTGAAAGGCCCTTTTTGAATATTGTCCTGGTAAATGTACCACATTCTTGACATCACTATCCACCTCTGGTTAATAGTATTTTAAGAAATAGCAGATCTTTACCACTTTTCAGTATTACATTGCCCGTTTAATACTAATGAACAGCCATATCAGGCGATACAGCCCTGGTGCTTTTTAGAATCCTTCTAGCCTGTCTTTTAAAGCAATATTAATCAATAATCATTTTTCATTTTCTTGAATGTAAAGTTATAGGAAACAGGTTCTATCAACCATTTTTCATAGAAACTTAAGATAACTATACTCCAAAGAGGATGATTTTGGTAGTTCAAAAAGCGATATAGCATCAAATTTTTTAATTATTTATGATTTCGATCTCCGCTGCGATTTCAGGGACCTACCCTAAAAAGGCTATTCCTGGAAGACCAATCCTGAAAGCAAAGTAGAAAAACTATTTTCCACAGATGCAGAAAATTCTCGTTTTTTCCAGCTATTATATGCAGTCCAAACTGCCAATTCATTAG
>PWMM01000205.1 GCA_003558195.1 Syntrophomonadaceae bacterium | reverse complement strand
TTCTCGATACTGTAATTGCTCCCGCCTACCTGGCTGCTGGGCTGGTAGCTCTAAGCTTAGTTCTGCCCATGCTTCTGGGCAGCACTTCGGACCGGAGGGAGCTATCTGATCTAGATGATACAGCCTGACTTTAGTTAAATAGTCACCGGGATTTTGCTTTACCATATACTCCTGATACATCGTTTAGGAAGAAAGATTATCCCGACTTTGACAGCAAGTTCTGTTATAAACAGGCCGCATTACCTATGGATAAAAGGTTTGCGGCCTTTACTTTTGCCTTACAATATACCCTTGACACATCGTTTAGGAAGGAGTATTATATACAACAATAAATGAAAGTAATTAGATAGTATTAATTATATACCGGAGTGAATGTTTATGCTTCCAGTGGCCAATAAAGTATTAATTATGCTTATAAAAAGTTCTAAAACACTAAGAAAAGAATATTTACTTACTTCTACCTGCTGTATATCTTCCGCACCCCACCGCTTCAATTGTCGGGGCGGTATTTCTTCAATGTGCCTCTAATTTTGATTTAAAAGGACATCAAAACACAACAATAATAAAAAAGTATAGAACGAAAAAATTAGGAGGCAAATATCATGACTTTAAACTTTGATACTTTAGCTATTCATGCCGGTCAGAAAGCTGATCCAGTCACCGGAGCCCGTGCTGTACCTATCTATCAAACTACATCCTTTGTTTTTGAATCAGTCGAGCATGCTGCAAATTTATTCGGACTTAAACAGCCGGGCCATATTTATTCCCGGATTATGAACCCGACAGTAGGGGTATTGGAAGAAAGGTTGGCCAGTTTGGAAGGAGGCAGCAGTGCCCTGGCCCTGGCTTCTGGTCAGGCTGCTATAACCATGGCTGTACTGAACCTGGCTCGGGCTGGCCAGAATATTGTTTCCAGCAGTCATCTTTACGGGGGAACCTATAACCTGTTTTCTTATACTTTGCCCAGGTTAGGGATTGAAACCAAATTTTTTGATCAGAATAATGCAGAAAACCTTGAAGCGGTAATAAATGATAACACGAGAGCGGTTTTTCTTGAGTCTATCGGTAACCCGAGGAACAGGGTTGCCCGGTTAGAAAAGATTAGCTCTATAGCTCACAGGCATGGTATCCCTGTAATTGTCGACAATACTGTAACCACACCATACTTGTTCCGCCCATTTGAACATGGTGCTGACCTGGTGGTTCATTCCTTGACTAAATTTATTGGAGGCCACGGTAATTCGATCGGAGGGGCGATAGTTGAAAAGGGCGATTTTCGCTGGGATAATGGCAAATACGCTGATTTTTGCGAGCCTGATCCGTCATACCACGGGGTTAATTACTGGGAGAGTTTCGGACCTGGCCTCAAAAATGATCTAGGTACCTCTTTCAGTGTCAAGGCCAGGGTCCAGCTGTTGAGGGACCTGGGCAGTTGCCTCTCGCCTTTCAATGCATTCCTTTTTCTCCAGGGGCTGGAAACACTTTCTTTGCGGATGGCCAGGCACAGTGAGAATGCTTTAAAAATTGCTCAATGGCTGGAGAGTAATCCTGCTGTTGAGTGGGTGAATTATCCTGGACTGCAAAGCCATCCCGATTATAATTATGCCTTGAAAGTGATGCCTCTGGGGCAAGGGGCCGTAGTTGGCTTTGGTATTCGTGGTGGTGTTGAAGCTGGGTCCCGGCTTATTGATGCTGTGAAAATGATATCGCACCTGGCTAATATCGGTGATGCCAGGACCCTGGTGATTCATCCGGCTTCAACTACCCACCAGCAGCTTTCACCTGAAGAACAGCTAAAATCTGGGGTTACAGAAGATTATATTCGCCTTTCAGTAGGGCTGGAAGCTCCTGTTGATATAATTGCCGACCTGGAACAGGCTATTGCTGTTAGCCAGGGACATTGCGCTATAAAGGAGGGTAAAGTAAGTGACTGATCCTCTTAATGTCTGCCTGGAAAGAAAAAAAGGGCATGATCGACCCGGTTCACCCCGCTCTGTAGGGTGGACAAGGCCGAAGCGGGTACTGCTTGCAGATAAAAACAATCCTCTTCCCCTGGATTGTGGGGAAAGCTTGCAACCTGTTACCGTGGAGTATGAAACTTATGGACGCCTGAATAGCGCTGCCAATAATGCTGTTTTTATTTTGCATGCCCTTTCTGGTGACGCCCACGTCGCCGGTTGGGATGCAGAATGGGAAAGGGACAATCGACCCTGGAGAAAGGATAGGCCGGGCTGGTGGGATGAAATGATCGGACCGGGTAAAGCATTTGACACTTCCCGATATTTCGTGGTATGCGCTAACCTGTTAGGCAGTTGCTATGGAACCACCGGGCCGTGGGAAATAAGCCCGCGAACGGGGAAACCTTACGGTTTAGATTTTCCCGTAGTTACCGTGGAAGATTGGGTCAGACTTCATAACAGGCTCCAGGATTACCTGGGAATAGAAGAGTTGCTGGCAGTTGCCGGGGGTTCTTTAGGCGGCCAGCAGGCCCTGGCCTGGGCTATAAATTATCCCGAACGGATCCGCTCTGCTGTAATAATGGCAGCTTCGGCCCGGATAGGTGCCCAGGGGTTAGCTTTTAACGCGGTAGGTAGAGAAGCCATATTAAATGATCCCTGTTTTAATGGCGGTCAGTACTACCGGGACAGTCCACCACGGTGTGGGTTACAACTGGCCCGGATGCTTGGCCATATTACCTATCTTTCACAAAATTCAATGGAGGGGAAGTTCGGTCGGCGTTTTCAAAATGGTAATGCACCTGGTTACCGCTTGAACAAAGAGTTTTCAGTGGAAAGCTATCTCGAGCACCAGGGGCGCTCTTTCGGTCAACGCTTTGATGCCAACAGTTATTTATACCTGACCCGGGCTATGGATTACTATGATGCTTCTGCCAAAGGACAGGGCGATCTTGCTTCTAGCTGTTCTAAAATCAAGGCCAAGCTGCTGTTACTATCATTTTCTTCCGACTGGTTGTATCCCCCCGAAGATACCAGGGAAGTAGGACGGGCGGTGCTGGCAAATAATCAGCCTGTATCCTATCTTAATATTCCTTCAGATTATGGTCATGATGCTTTCTTGTTAGAAACTGATCAGACGACACCTTTGGTGGAGTCGTTTTTAAGGAAGGTGTAGTTAAAATGGAAAAACATAAACGATGGGATCACCGCCTGATTTATAATTTGGTGGAGCCCGGATCTTCAGTTCTTGACCTGGGATGCGGCAGTGGTGAACTCCTGGCCCGCCTGGTTGAGAAAAAAAAGGTATGTGGACAGGCCGTAGAAGCGGATTCTAATAAGGTGGCGGAAGCTATCTGTAACGGGGTAGCTGTTTATCAAAAGGATATGGACCTGGGATTACCCGAATTTAAAAACGGATCTTTTGATTATGTGATCCTGGAAAAAACCCTTCAGGTCCTTTTCCAGCCCATGGTGATCATGGAAGAAATGCTGCGTATTGGGAAATCCTGGATTGTTTCTTTTCCTAACTTTAACTACCGGGAAGTTGTGAAAAAGTTGCTAAACAGGGAAAGGATGCCTGTGACTGAATCCCTGCCCTACCAGTGGTATGATACTCCGAATATT
>PWMM01000121.1 GCA_003558195.1 Syntrophomonadaceae bacterium | reverse complement strand
TTTTAGCTGATATCCGACCCAGAAACCCTTATTTGCAGGGCTTTTAGCGGTTGCAAAGCTAAAGGTAAAAGCAGGATCACGGCCGAGAATGTAGAATCAAGTACTGCTTCAAAATCGGTGAACGTATAATGAATAATTAAGAAAGGAGGTTATTTCAATGTCCACTTACCTAATGTATGGCAAATATAACCCCGGGTCACTAGGTAAGATTAGTCGTGAAAGAACTGATAACGCCTTGAATTTGATTAAAGCAAATGGCGGCCAAATTAAGAGTAGCTTCGCTTTATTTGGCAACTACGACCTTCTCTTCATCATATTTTTTGCAAAAAATATAGATGCAATGAAAACTTCAGTAGAGTTGGGTAAAATACTCGATATTAGCTTTACTACCTTTCCTGCCATAACCATCGATGAATTTGACGAATTGTTTTAAACAATCGTTTCCTCAATAAAGCATAAAGACCATATCATTGCTGACTTTATTAACTCCAGAATATTTTTGCAGATAAGAGTTCACGGGCTGGCAAATACCACCATCTCGCTGGGGTTAATATTCCCACCTAAACCGGTAAGATCAGGCGGCTAAAACAGGATAATTAAAAGGGGCGGAGTTAATATCATAAACTTATAAGGGGTGCACTAACCACTGATCTGATAATGGCTCCGTCCCGACTTATAATAATAATGCTATAAATCCATTCAAAACCATTTTTGAAAAGCTGTTGGTATATATTATTAAGTCTTACCTAAACATTTGAATAGTGCTTAATGGGCTTCCCATAACTCAAATGTCGCCTCATTGTCAGTACTATAATTCCATCTCGCCCAACAATTCTTTTAACTTCTCTAATTCTTCTTTTGTCAAAGTAACACCCTTGCCCATCTTTTCATGTTCAGGATCCCAATCCCTTAAATCATATTTTGGTTCTCTATCGTTCCAGCTTATTAAATTTAATTCTTTCATCCAACCCTTCGAAGATTCAGATAGGGTCCCGATGTTTTTTATTATTTCAAATTTAATATTTGCCATTTTAAAAACCTCCTTAATTTTTGATGCTAAATAATATTCCCGGTAATCTTATAAATCCCTCATACTCTTAACAGTCTCAACTGCAGCTAATAATAATTGACAATGCCAGGCATCACAAAGTATTGTTCATCATTAATGATATCCCAAAGCCCATAATATGCAATTAAAATATTGCTTAACATTTATTCCCATGATAATATAGATAACAAGTAGGTCCGGCTGACCTAATGAATAAGTGGAAAAACACAAATCGCAATAGAAGTGCAAAAATCAGGAAAAAAGGCAATTATTTTAAGCATGATCAAACCGTCAAAGTACCTAAATAAATAACTGTTTGAAAAATGCGGGCGTGGCGGAACTGGCAGACGCGCTGGACTTAGGATCCAGTGGGAGTCATCCCTTGGAGGTTCAAATCCTCTCGCCCGCACCATTAATTTTTAAGGGTTTTTGAACTTTTCCCTCAGATAAACACCCCCAGTACAGAAGCTTTATTCGGCTTTTTAATGCAATTTTAATGCATCCAGATTAAAAAACAAAACAGAGCATATATCCTGCCTTATTCCAATGTAATACTCTATCACTATTTACTTTATCATTATCTTTCAATACATCAGCTAGTGGTTCTTCCTGTTCTGCAAACAAACCTTTTAACTCTCCGATGCCTTCTTTTGTAAACCTTCGGACAGATGACTATATAGATCTAATGTGGTTATTATAGATGCATGCCCAATCTATCTTGTACTATTATTGAGATCTCACCTAGATTAACTTTAATATGGACATTAATTCTATTTTCATAACTATCATAGGTAGTAGATTTTAAGATCCCTTTTATAGCTCAGTGTTAAAAAGAGATCTTTTTGAGCCGTCTAAAGATCTAACTTAAGAAGGGATTAAACCGGTCTTTAACGAACCATATTTTAAAGAATCTTATTGCTATTTTTTTGGAGGATGGTTGCCGTGAAAGCCAGGGTAGCTAGAATAAATCTATCGAGAAATGATATAGAAATATTTGAAACTGAGGATTTTTACGATTGGCTTGGCGGTAGAGGGTTTGGGTCAAAAATTCTTATCGAGGAATTAAATAAAGACACAGATCCTTTATCGGAAGATAATAAATTAATTTTTGCGGTAGGGAGTTTAACCGGCACCACCCTGCCAGGTTCTGCAAGAACTGAGATTATTACTAAAAATGTATTAACCAATGGCATATCCTATTCGAGTGGCGGGGGACAGTTTGGACCGGTATTAAGATCCGCAGGTTTAGATTCTATTATTATTGAGGGCAAGGCCTTGAAGCCTGTTTATATTTATATCGACCGGGGGCAAATTTACATTAAAAATGCAGGGGCATTATGGGGTAAAAGCACCTGGGATACTGAAGAAGCGATGAAACAAAAATATGGGTATCAGGATGTTGAAGTAGCCTGTATCGGTGCAGCCGGGGAAAATCAGGTTAATTATGCTTGCATAATAACTGCAAAAGCTCATGCTTTTGGGTGGGGTGGATCCGGGGCCGTGATGGGCTATAAGAATCTAAAAGCTATTACTGTTCGAGGCGGTAATAATGAAATTAAGATACATAATCACCACCAATATTCAGTTGAAGCAAAGCGTTACCAATGGGCTCTCTTATCCTCAGATATTTCGCATCTTTTAAAGCTAGGGGGAACCCATGGAATGGCCGGTGCTGGCGGTTTCACAGGACAGGTAGCTACTGCAGTCAGAAACCTCCAGGAAGAATGGTGGGCAGATGATAAAAAGAAAAAAGTTAATGAGAATGCTTTTAGAAACTTTGAAAAAACAAGGACCTCCTGCTATAACTGTCCATTGTATTGTTTGCATGAATACAAGATGAATAAGAATGGCGAGGATTTGGAATGTGAAGGTATGCACGCTAACTCGGTCCGTGGGTTCAGCTCAAACTGGGATGTGGATGAACCTTTCTATGTTTTAAAAGCACATTCTCTATGCAATGAGCACGGTTTGAATGTAGACGAGGTCTCAGCTGTTATAGCATGGGCTCTAGAATGTTTCCAAAGAGGTATTATTACACCTGAAGATACAAATGGCTTAAAACTTGAGTGGGGTGATGGAGAAACCCTGGTAAGGCTTGTTGAAGATATAGCATTTTCAAGGGGCTTTGGAAAATTCTTGGCCCCGGGCGTATACCGGGCAGCTAAAGCGCTTGGGAGAGATAGTCTGAAATATGCCATGCATATTAAAGGTGTAGGTTTAAACGAGCAAAATGTTCGCTCCCATAAGGCCTGGTCCTTCGGGATGGCGGTTAGCCTCCGTGGTGGTGGACATTTGGGTGGTTCTCCTCATGTGGAAACATTGCGGATTTCTGAAAACACAGGTCGATGGTTGTTTAATTTGGAAAAAGCCGGGGTGCCGGAATCCTATGAAGGCAAAGGAAAAGTTGTGGCCTGGTTTGAGATTTACAAAGCCCTGATCGATTCCATTGGTGTCTGTTATTTCTGTGCCGGATGGTATACTTTTACTTTAGCCGACATTGAGCATATTACTGCTTTATTTAATGCCCTAACAGGCTATAACCTTACTTCAACCGAGCTTTGGAATAGGGGCAGGCAGATTATTAACCTGGAAAAAACTTTTAACATTGTCCATGGAGACATATCCCGAAAAGATGACAGGCTCCCGGACAGAATTTATGATGAACCTTTAACAATAGGGCCGAATATCGGTGCATATGTGGACAGGGAGAAATTTGAGGATATGTTAACAGAGTACTATACAACCCTTGGCTGGGAGCCAGAATCCGGCATCCCTACTAAAGAGACTTTGCAAGAGTTGAAGCAGGATGATCTGCTTGAATTGTTATCCTTGTAACATAACGACATCAATATTAGGCAGTTGGTCGTTCCAACAGGAACGTTAAGTACGTATAGGGATTAATGCCATTTTCTTTAGCAATTTCAACAACACTGTAGATCATAGCGCTGACTTTAGCTTCGCATGGTCTGTTAGAGAACAACCAATTTCTTTGTTAGAATAAATGGCTTAACCGATCGTTCGGCCCGGTTTTTTTCAAGCTCCAGGCGGCCATCTAATAAATAGGCATTTATTTTTCCCCACTGGTTAAGGAAGTTATCAAAAGCACTACCGAAAGCACTTTATGGCAGCTCCCTTGGCTTTTGGTAATCAAGCCATTTTTTTTAACTCATCCATGATCGGCTTGTCCCGTTTTAACCTCTGATGGGTACGCTCTTATGCTGATAGTTTTTTCAGCTCACGTTCCAGGGCAAAAAGGCAGTTGCAGAAATCGAAGCCTTTTCGGGCGGCAACATCGGCGTTTTGTTTTTCTTTAAAGCCCCGCGCGGCGTACTATTTCGCACCGCTAAGGCCACTGGCCTCGAATTCTTTTACGCGCTCTACCCAGGCCTCTTTTTTGGCCTGGCGTTCGTTAATTGACATACTTACTTCCTCCTTGTCACCTCTTTTGTGGTAGAGTATGACATATGGAGGGATAATTGTTTAGGTGGGGACTTTTTTCACTTACATGCTAAATATTGGTAATACTATATACGCTCAACTTGCCCCTTACTTAACTTAATCGGAACATTTTCAATCTCAGGGTCATTAAGAGCTTTCTGTACATTGTAGTCTAAAAAGGGCTTAAAAAGGATCCAGTCTACTGGTGAGGTGATAGCTTCTTCAGGACAACATAGTGCACAGTAAAAGCATAATATACACTTACTACCCCAGGTTGGATAATCATCTTTATCCATTGAAATATTTTCGGTTGGACACTCTTCTATACAGATTCCACATGAGTTGCATTTATTTCGATTTACTTTCAAACTTTTACTTAAAACATTTTTAGATAGCCACTGGTTTAAAGAAAAACGTTGAAATCGATTAATTAGTTTAAGCTTTTGTTTGTTATCAGGTTTAACTGAAAGTTTATCTTTAAAGTTTTTCATTACTGCCCCGCCGAATACTTTTGCTGCCTCTATCTCTGAAGCTGTGGGATGATTTGGCGAAAAAAGAAAGCCACGCTTTAAATAACCTAGGAAATAATTTTCTCCGTAACAATGATAGAATCCAATTTGATATGCATTCTTAGAGGAAAGAATTGTATTTATAGTTACATCAGTATCAAATCTGTATGTGCCGTGTAGTATAAAAGTAAAATATGGCATTCCACCTAAATCAGGCAAGTTTTTTAGACTATCTAACAAATTAAAGGTAGGACGATAGTAGTATACGGGAGTCCCGATTCCAAGCAAGTCATACCCTTTTATGTCAGGTAATCCAGAATCTTTTATATTGCAAAGTTCTACCTGGCACTCAGAGCCAATCAATCCCTCTGCTATCGACTTTGCAACCTTCTCAGTCGTTCCTCCTTTGGAGTAATAAAACATTAGGCATTTAGTCATTACAAGATACCTCCAATTAAAATTTGTAGATGTCGCTAAAAACATAAATAAAGATGGATTAACTCCTACTACTTTGTGAAGTATTCCATCTTAGCATTAACAAAAAATATAGTCTTGAAAGGAATTTATTAAGTTTGATATTATCTTCTACACTCTTCGAATTATTCCTGCACAATTATTTACTTTTTTCTGAACATTATGTTTTTATTTTGGCATTATGGACGTATCAAATACTTATAGTGGAAGGGCAACAAGAATTTACTAATAACCTTCCTGTAGTAATCTTGTAATTATCAAATTCTATACTTATAGCAAGTTAACCCCCACTTCCTTTCATCCCTGATCAGATGCTAAACGTAGACACCCACAACATTTGGAATAACAGATTTTGGGGTGTTTCATTTCAAAAACCGAAATAGATATTACCGATTTTTCCATCAAGTAATCCGATTACAAAACCCATAAGCAGACGGTTATACCAAAATGCAAATAAGTAAGAAGTTTGTAAATCAAAACCAGTCTTTACAGAAGCATCAAAAATACAAACCACACCGATGATTGCTCACGTGATTAGTGAAACTTTCACTCTTTGAGTAAGCATAATTTGTTATCACTCCTTATAAATTAGTAATATCTGCAAGAGCCTTTTTATTGATCATCCCTTTTGTAACTTTGAATGGTGTCACCCATATTAGAGACTTAGAATAAACAATTTTTAAGTTTTCGACTTTCTCAACTTTAGCACCTTGTTTTACAAACAATAATTTGACATTTAATAATCGCTCCTATATCATAGAAAACATTAAGTACATTAATACTATAGTATATGAGGAGGTTCATTCATGGGTAGGTTAGACGGAAAAGTGGCAATTATTACAGGAGCTGCTTCAGGGCAAGGTGCTTTAGAAGCAGAGATGTTTGCGAATGAGGGCGCGAAGGTGGTCGCTACCGACGTACAAGAAGATTTGCTTAAAAAGGTTGTTGATAAAGTCAACAAGGAAGGCGGGGATGCCATCGCCATTAAACTTGATGTAACATCCGAAACTGATTGGCAAGAAGTGATTAATAAAACAGTTGAAACATATGGAGCTCTTAACGTTCTTGTTAACAATGCAGGAGTTTTTATCCCAGGCACTGCTGAAGAAGCAACCCTGGAGACCTGGAATAAAGTAATGAATATTAATGCAGCCGGAACATTTCTCGGCATAAAATATGCTATTCCCGAAATGCGTAAGGCAGGTGGAGGCTCAATAGTTAATATTTCTTCAATATCAGGAATATTAGGATTTGGAGCTGCTGCCTATAACGCTTCTAAAGGTGCAATTCGCACCCTGACGAAAAATGTAGCTGCAGATTTTGCAAAAGACAACATCAGGGTTAACTCTATCCACCCCGGAGTAGTGGTTACACCAATGACCGACCCACTGCTTAATGTCCAAGAGACACGCAAATCACTGGAGGATATGACACCTCTACCCAGGCTTGGTGAACCTAAAGATATAGCATATGGAGCCTTGTACCTGGCTTCAGATGAAACTTCATTCATGACAGGTTCTGAACTTATAATTGACGGTGGAGTTGTAGCCTGCAAGGGATGTTAATTATTACTATTGATGAAATTAGGGTAAAGGTTTTGAGCTTATCGAATGGTTATAAGAAAAAGAAATTACTGACACATGAACCCTTGCATTGGCATGTTATAAGCCATTTTTTATTCCAGGATTCATTAAACTACATAGGCCAGGTGCTTGTGAAAGTCAATCATGCTGGTGACTAATATAATTTTTAGCTAGGCCTCAAATCATGAGAGGACTCATTAAAGCACTTTAGCTGCCTAAATTGTTTAATAAAAGAATGAGACAGGAGTGTCATAATGAAAATTGAAATGAATAAAGCAGCTCCAGATTTTACTATTTTAGATTGGCAGGAAAACGAATTTACACTTTCAAGTTACCGGAGTCAAAATAATATCTTTTTAGTCTTTAACCGCGGATTTGTTTGACCTTATTGCCGAAAGCATATGACGCAGTTGCGTCAAGATTACTCTTTATTTCGAGAAAGAGATACTATTGTTGTCGCAGTAGGACCTGAGGAAAAAGAACCTTTCGCTCAGTACTGGGAAGACAATCAAATGCCTTTTATCGGTATTCCAGATCCTGAACATAGAATAGCAGATTTATATGGGCAACAAGTTAGTATGATTAAACTTGGTCGTATGCCAGCTCAAATGTTAATTGATAAACAAGGCATTTTACGTTACGTGCATTACGGAAATTCAATGAAAGATATTCCGAGTAATGAAGAAGTAATAGAATTGGTTGATGAAATTCAAGCTGAAAAATAGCCTCAGAATCTGATTCGCTGCCTGGGGAGTTTTGGGGTGAGAATTTATAATAGAGGTTATCATCAATAACAATCATAAATCCCCCTAAAACCCCTCACCCCTGACTCTGTCAATAAAATCTATATCTTCATTAACCGTTATAAAATCTATTGCCGTATTCTATCGCTGATCCTACTTTCTTTGTAAATATAACCACTAATTCCCCGGGTAACCGAACCACAATGAACGGACAAGCTTGGAAGCTTAGTCACCTTCAACGGCACCACTACGATTATCATTATTAGCAAGGCAAAGGCGGTTCTAATAAAGTACAAATTGATGCAAAACCATTGCTCCAAACTCAAAAGACATAATGAGTTTTCTTAATTCTTTTTTGTAAGATCAGCTGTAATAATGATATAAAAGATGGTATAGATCTTAATTGAAACTTCAAGTAGTTTAAATGTAGAACGCAATTTTAGTAGATTGTTTTATTTAGGTTAGTCTTCCAAAACCAAGGATTCTTCACAACAGTCATCTGCCGACGTTCGAAACCTGGTCAACTTGTAGCTTAAATTTGGGTTGAGCTGTTTGGCAGCTGAATCCATAAAAGTAATAGCACCGGATTTGCAACCAGCTTCTATTGCTTCATTTTCCATCCCTAACATTTCACCTGCTTCATAGACAGGACACCTGCCCATCTTACAGGTAATTGCATTCGAGCTTGATTCAACAACCTCTGAGGTAATACCAAAACCTTCTTCAACCATACTAGAAATCATATTCTCTGCCGTTTTCAAATCGGCTTCTTCAACCCCAGCCTGTTCCTTGATCATCTGACCCTGTGCTGTTCCCAAAAACTGACAGGTTTTACTGTCAAGGGCCAGAGCTTTTTCCATACCAATTTCGCCTGCAACCGAGCTCAGGTAGGCCTGCATAAAGAGCATTCCCGACTTTGCACCATTAAAAGTATCTTTCACGGTCATCATAATCTCTCCTTTTCAGATTACTTTTGTTTGAAAGCACTAACTAGCACTGATTAATAATCTATTTTTCCCCCTTCCATAAAAGCTTATTACCAGGCAGTTAAAATAAAATGTATCATAAAAAAAGCAGTACTGAATCGTTTGGAATCACTGATTCTTATCTGGCTTTAGCTTATCTAGTTGGAGCCATCAACTATAAATAACGTATTATAACCTAAGGTTAAATATGGCTTGAACAAGTTTCAGCATCGTTTGAAAAATAAGCAAGTTTTGAGTGCCGAAAAATTGGATTATTGTCCTATCAGAAAAATAAGCAGATGAAAACATATCCCCCCCACTAGTAGCCAAAGAGCCTGGCTTATTGAAAAATATAATAGCAATTCAGTTTATTTGCTAGCTGGATCGTTAAATTATAGCCTTCAGTTTAAAGGTCAAAAAAAGCCTTTCCCAGTCTTAAAAAGTTATAAGTTGCTCAACCAATTTCTCAGGGGCTCCATAATTCGGAGTATGGCTTGTTTCTAATGTTAACACCTGCTCACAAGGTGTTTTGGTATACATCTCTTTTTGAATAGACGGTGTAATTACTAGATCGTTTGTGCATTCAATGTAAACACGGGGAATGCTGCCATAGTTTTCTTCAGTTATATTTACCGGGGTAACAAAAGGTAAAGTAGCTTGCGGCCTAGCCCGTTCTTTAATTCGTTCTTTATCTTCGTCTGAGGCATCTTTGTATATTACTTCCTTAATCCCTTCTTCTTTTAAAGTAACATAACTTTGATCATCAGCCATGATCAAGTTCGCTCCGAGCAACGAGTCTTTATCTTTTTCAAAAATATGCATTAAAGTCTCTCCGTTTTGCAAGAGGTAGCCAGCGAGGTAAACAAGTTTTTTAATTTTTTGCGGCCTTTCTTCTGTAGCTTGGGATATAACAATCCCTCCCATGCTATGCCCGACTAGAATTACTTGATTATCGAATTCATCGAGAGCCTGGCAAACCTTTTCTGTGTAAGCCTGCAGATTTACCTCTGATAAGGGGGTTTTATCCGCACCGTGACCCGGTAAATCCAGTGCCTTTACTAGATGGCCTTTTTGCTCTAAAAGTGGAACAACCTTCTCCCATGACCAACCGCCAACCCAGGATCCATGTACAAGTAAAAAATCACTCATTTTTTTCACTCCTCTTGAATTTGATTAAACCCATTAACCGGGGAAAAAATGAAATTTACTGAAGAATCATTTAGAATGATGGTTGAAAAATCAAGTGCAAATTTGGTTTTAAGACTATATTCCATGCTTTTTAGATTATTCCTGCATGATAATTAATTTATTTCTGAAGATATAGTTTTTACCCTGGCATTACCCAGTATGTATGAATAAGGCTTGCTTTCAATTGCTTCCAGCATAAACCCCAAATTGTTTAATTTTTTCGCCTTTACAAACTACCAAACATTCACTCCACAAAATAATTTGACATTTCATAATTATTCCTATATGATTTAAGCTACTAAACATATTATTACTATAGTATTATAATCGAAGTTTACTTCACTGGTAGATTAGACGAGATAATAGCAGTAACTACCTGAGCTGCTTCAGGGTAAGATGCTTTATAACTAGCGATGCTTAAAAAGAAAGCAATAAAGTGGCCGCTTCAGGCTTACAACATTACTTTTACAGGTAGTAGTTAAAAATTTATTGTGTTGTGCTTAAATCAGGTTACACTAAGTTCAAGTAAAGGCAGGTAAATTTAATGGTTGAATATGACAAAACACTTGAAAGACAAAGTATCCCCTGGATGGGTGGCAATTTTACCGGTCAGCTAAAAAACCATATACCCCATGGACAAGGGCGATTATTGTTACCAAATGGTGCCAGGTACGACGGGGAATGGAAAGAAGGAAAACCCCATGGTAAAGGCACCGTCAATCACGCCGGCGGCGGAATCTACAGTGGCGAGCTTTTTAATGGCAGGAGGCATGGTTATGGTATTTACACCAAACCAGATGGGGAAATTATAAAAGGGTTGTGGGAAAATGGCCAGCTGGTCAAACCCCTTAAAGATCCTAAAGATGCAGCTTTAAAAAAATCGACTTTTTCCAGGTTGATTCGTTTTAACAAAATTATGGGTTTTGTGCACTTCATTCAAGGAACACTAATGATGTTGTTTGCTTTTCTATGGTATCCCAATTTGGATGGTTTGGGAACGCAAACCTTTACGATTCCTGTAGTGGGCAATTATTTAGAGTTTGTTCCAGGTGAGGGTTTAGTCTTGACCACAACTGATACACTTTTTGAACTACCTTTTTTACCTTTGACCGCAAGCTTCTTATTGATATCAGCTCTGTTTCACTTCATCATAGCGATACCTTACAAAGAGAAATATGTTAAAGGCTTAGAACAGGGTATCAATAAAATGCGCTGGTATGAGTATGCGTTAAGCTCATCTTTGATGATAGTTTTAATAGCTTCACTTTTTGGTGTAAGGGACATAGCAGTTTTTGCCCTCATCGCCCTTGCTAACGCAGCGATGAACTTTTTTGGACTGGATATGGAGTTGCTAAATGCCGGATTTACTAAAACTATTAAAAAGATTAACTGGCTGCCTTTTATATTCGGGTCAATTATCGGCTTAGCTCCCTGGGTCGCAATTGCTTTTTACATTGGTGTAAATCCTAACTTGGACCAAGTACCAGGCTTTGTCTGGGCTATTCTAGCAACCTATTTCATTGCATTTAATACTTTTCCGGTAAATATGTATTTACAGTATAAGGGTATCGGTAAATTTAAAAACTACCTCCACGGTGAACGTGGTTATATCGTTTTATCTCTAGTTGCCAAGACAATCTTGACTTGGCTTGTGCTATTCGGTGCGTTTCAACCATAATTTACAGGTATAATAAGCATTATATTTCACACTGCAGGTTTAAATTGTAATTTATAGAAGCGACTAGAAAAGAGGATGGAACTATCATAAATAATGCCGTCGACAGAATGACGGCATTAAATATTTTAGCATGTAGCTTGCATACTTTTACATAAGCCTCTATCTGTAGATGGAAACCAGCCAGCCAGTTAAGGGAACAAGAAAACATGGCAGATTACTTTTCATCTGTTTGAGCAGCGGTTAGACCAATCTCTTCAGCAATTTTACCCATTTCTCCTTTTCTGGCCAACATAACTCCGTAGATGATCAAGGCAAAGCATGGCACCAAGGCTAAGTTAGCCAAATACTCGTTGGGATGGAAAATAACTATCAAAGACAGGGAAGTCAGTACTAGCTTGAGTAGTATTTCCTTCACCCAGGCAGGACTGAACTTTCCATGAATACTAAAGATAATCCCTATAGTTCCGGTTAGTATTTGAATCGAAGGTACTATTTGCCCTAAACCTGCTTCAAGAACCAATCCAGGCCTGGTAAAAATCGCTCCCATTAAGATCATAAGGGGGATACAAACCTCCAAGGCTTTAAAAATTGTCCTGGTATAATTAGCACCGGCAATCTTTGAAGTTACAGCGGCTGTAACCGAAGTAGGAGGTGAAAGCTCTCCAAATACTGCTACGAAGAAGGCAAAGAAGTGAACTACCCATAGCTCTATTCCTACTCGCATCATAGGAGGAGCAATCGCTAAAACTAAAACGATATAGGTAGGTGCAGGAGGCAAACCCATTCCTATTAAATAGCCGAAGAAAAAGGCAACTACGATCATTGCTATGATGTGAAATGCCGCGGCATCCATCATTAAAAGACCTACTTTGGTAGGAATACCAGTAATTACGAAAGTTCCTGTTAAAATACCCAGCAGGGAAAGCAACAAAACGAGGTCAGAAGCCATTTCTCCAAAAGTGTCAATTACTCTGATCACCGGCTGGACAAAAACTTTAATACTATAAGATTTCTTTCGCAAACTGCTAAAAACATGAAACACTAATAGAAAAACAATTATTCCCATAAAAACCCTGATCGCTGCCACAAGAGGGGCAATCCTTAAAACTCCCATGAAGTATACCAGGAAGCCTACGACTAATATATAAGCCAGGAAGTTAATTTTATCCATAAATACAGTTTCAGGCGCTTTTAAATCAGGCATTCTGGTCCTGTATTTAGAAGCCAGCAGATAGACCGATATGCTTACTCCGGCAAAATAAATCAAGGCCGGAGCAAAACCTCTTGCTACCACTTCGAAATAACTGACACCCATGAATTCAACCATTAAAAAAGCTGTAATGCCCATAATGGGTGGCATCATCTGACTGCCCAAAGAAGATGCGGTCTCAACAGCAGCAGCGCTAATCCTAGGAAAACCGGCCTGGATCATGGCCGGGATAGTAGCAGATCCAGTAGTCGCTGCATTCGCAGCACCGCTTCCGCTAACACTGCCCACCGCAAAAGAACCAATTACTGCTGCTTGCGGAAGAGCATGTGTAGACCGGGTCGCAAACCTGGAAGCCAATTTAAGAATTGATTCAATACAGCCAAATCCCATAAGAACACTTAGAACCATGAAGAAAGAACCAATCAAGGTCAACCCGAGCTGGGGAAGCTGGGAAAAGACACCAGTGGTCATTTCAACTCCCATAGAAGTAAAAACCCTGTACCAGCTTAAACCGGGGTGATGAAACATGCCAGGGAAAACCCACCCGTAAACACTGTAAAAAATTAGAAATAGGTTTAAAGCAAAGATCGGAAAACTTCTTTTTCGGGCATATTCCATCACTAAAAATATCATAACACTGCCCATGACCACATCAGCTGTATTCCAACTGCCCAGCCTGGAATACCTTATAGCTTCAAATTCCGATAGCATGTATAAAGAAACTGAAACTGATAGAAGAACATATACCGCGGCAATAATATAGTTAGCTACCAGGCTTAAACCTGGATAAAGCTTATTTTTTCTTAACAGGTCGAGTGTTACCACCGCATAGGCCATGGGAACCATAGTTACCGCCAAAAGGGTAGGTCCCCCGGTTCCGGTCAGGTAATACCTAAAAAGATAAAAGAAGAAGAATCCAG